>JAUNRY010000160.1 GCA_030539475.1 Bacteroidia bacterium
AACCCAAATATTCGGTAATTTCTTTTTCCAATTGTTGCACGGCTTTGTAGATGTGTGTTTCCACGGTTCGGGAGGAGAGGTTCAGAATTTGGGCGGTTTGCTTGGCGGTAAGCCCGTTTTCTTTTATCATACGAAAAACGATGCGTTGCTGCTCGGGCAGGTTTTCGATAATAGCGTGCAGTTTTTCCGACAGTTCTTTTTGCTCCATTTGTGTGAGTGGACTTTCGGATGCATTGTTTTCTGTTTCGCGATACTCATCCATCGACACAAGCCGGGTGTTGCTGCGCGAGGCATTGAAACATCGGTTTTTTACAGCGGTAAACAAATAAACTTCGGGATTGTCAATCGTGTTTATCGCTGCGCGATTCATCCAGATCCAGACAAACACATCGGAAACAATTTCTTCGGCTTGCCCGGTATCGGCAACGTAGTTTCGTGCAAAACGCAGCAAATTGGCATAATACGCCCGAAACAATTCATCGAAAGCGTTTTTGTTGTCCCGAAAAATTTCGTCAAACAGTTTTCTGATATGATTTTTCGATTGCTGCATTCAACGAGTTTACAAATAAGACATATCCGAGCCGGAGAATACGTAGTTGGTTTTCTAAGAATGATTAAACGCCTGAGCGTTTAAATCCCGCACAATAAAAAAGACGGCGCAGCGCACCGTCTCTTTTCTGTTCACTGTTTTTTACCCGAAATCGTCGAACATAATCATTTCCGGCGGAACGCCCAGGCTGTCGAGCATGCGTTGTACCGCGGCGGCCATGGGGCCGGGGCCGCACATGTAGTACTCGATATCTTCGGGCGCCTCGTGGTCTTTGAGGTACGTATCCAGTATTACCTGATGAACGAATCCGGGCGTGTATTTTACGCCTGCCTCATCGGCCGCGGGGTCGGGACGGTCGAGCGCCAAATGGAACGAGAAATTGGGAAACTGACGTTCCAACTCGTAGAAATCTTCCAGGTAAAAGGCTTCCATCAGGGCGCGCGCGCCGTAGAAGTACGACATTTTGCGGTCGGTAATTTGCAACGTTTTGGTCAGGTGCATAATTTGCGAACGCAAGGGAGCCATTCCGGCGCCGCCGCCTACCCACAACATTTCGCGTTTGGTGTTGAGTATGGGGTGGAAATCGCCGTAGGGTCCGGACATTTTTACTTTATCGCCGGGCTTCAGGCTGAAAATATACGACGACACAATTCCCGGCTTCACGTTCATCCAGTCGTTTTTGGCTCTGTCGAACGGAGGTGTGGCAACACGCACGTTGAGGGTGATAATATCATCGCCTTCGGCGGGATAATTTGCCATGGAGTAGGCGCGGACGGTATCTTCGTCGTTTTTCACTTTCAGGTCCCACATCTTGAACTTGTCCCATTCGGGTTTAAATTGTTCATCGATAATGAAATCGGAAAAGTTTATGGTGTCGTAAGCCGGCACGCGTATTTCGCTGTAAGAACCGGGTATGAAATTGAGTTTTTCGCCTTGGGGCAATCTCACTTTGAACTCTTTGATGTAGGATGCCACGTTTCGGTTTGAAACCACTTCGCACTCCCATTCCTTGATACCGAAAACCTCTTCGGGCACTTTTATGGAAAGGTCTTCTTTCACTTTCACCTGACAGCTAAGCCGCCAATGGTTCATTTGTTCTTTGCGGGTGAAATGCCCTACTTCGGTAGGGAGTATTTCGCCGCCGCCTTCCACAACCTGACAGCGGCATTGTCCGCAAGTTCCGCCGCCACCACAGGCCGATGAAAGAAATATGTTCTGAGATTGTAGCGTATTGAGCAGGGTTGATCCCATGGGAACCTCTAAATTCTTTTCTTCGTTAACCGTAAGCGTTACATTTCCCGATGGCATCAATTTAGCTTTGGCAACCAGAATGATTACAACCAAAATTAAGATTATCAATAGGAAAACCACCACGCTTGTTAGGATGGTAATTCCTCCTGAGCTCATTAACAACACATTCATTGTATATACGTTTTATTATATATTGAAAACTTAGTTTATTTTTATTTAGCGATGAGCGATAAGCGGTGAGTTAAAGCACTTCCGCCTCTCTAAAGCCTAAACTTTGAACTTTAAACTTTTCGCTCTTTGCATTTATATGTTGATTCCCGAAAAACTCATAAACCCGATAGCCATCAAAGCAGTAACAATGAACGTTATGCCCAGCCCTTTCAACGGTTTCGGAATGTGGGAATACTCCAGTTTTTCGCGGATAGCAGCCAATCCCAAAATAGCCAGCAGCCATCCTATTCCGGAACCAAAACCGTAGGCGGTAGCCATTCCAACATTGGCAAATTCGCGCTGCTGCATGAATAAGGAACCGCCGAGAATGGCGCAGTTTACCGCAATCAACGGCAAGAAAATTCCCAGAGAAGCATAAAGCGAGGGACTGAATTTTTCCACTACCATTTCTACCAGCTGTACGAATGACGCGATAACGGCAATGAAAATAAGCAAGCTGAAAACACTCAGGTTCACTGTCTCGAACTGCGGGCCTAACCACGCGAGCGCGCCTGCTTTCAGCACATAGTTCTCCAGCATATAGTTGATGGGCAACGTAAGCACAAGCACGAAGGTTACGGCTAACCCAAGCCCCAGGGCTGTTTTTACGTTTTTAGATACGGCAAGATAAGAACACATACCCAGGAAGTACGCGAAAATCATGTTATCTACAAAAATAGACCGTACGATAAGACTTATAGCATCCATATATTTTTTATTTGGCCCCCTCTAACTCCCCCGAAACGGGAGAAGTGCGGAAGTGTATTATTGATTGTTTTAAAATTGTTCAACGCCCTACTCTCCTCCCTTGTGGGGAGGCGGTGGGGGCTGTTAATTGGTTTCCTCCTGCAAATCTTTATTTTTCCAGCGGTGTATCCAGATAATAATTCCTACAATGATTAACGCCATGGGCGCGAGCATCATAAGGCCGTTGTTTTCGTACCCTACATTGTAGAACGCCTGCGGTATTACCCGGTATCCGAGTAATTCGCCGGAACCCAGCAACTCGCGGAAAAATCCCACGGCTACCAATATCCATCCGTAACCCAGCCCGTTGCCAACTCCATCGAGAAACGACGGCCAGGGCCCGTTACCCAGAGCGAAAGCTTCCAGGCGCCCCATCAAAATACAGTTTGTAACAATTAATCCCACGAATACCGATAATTGCTTGTTCACATCGTAAGCAAATGCTTTGAGCACTTCGCTTACAATAGTTACCAGGGCTGCTATAACCACCAGCTGCACAATAATACGTATGCGGTTGGGAATGGTTTTACGCAACAGCGAAATTATCACGTTGGAAAACGCCGTAACAATAACCACGGCAATGGTCATAACAATAGACGGCTCCAGTTTGGAAGTTACTGCCAGTGCAGAACAAATACCCAATACCTGTACGAGGATGGGGTTGTTTTTATTGAGAGGCCCTAAAAGCGCCTGCTTTGCCTTTGCTGATAATGCCATATTTTTTTTATTTTTGAATCAAGAACTAAGAATCAAGACTGTTGAAGCGCTTGCTTAATTGTTCCCTGAATTTAATTTTAGTAAAAAATCCTTGTATTTGGCTACGCTGTTGAGCAGCATGGCATCTACACCTTTGCTTGTTATGGTTCCGCCCGAAATTCCGTCAACGTAATCCCTGTCGGAAACCGATTGCCCCGGTTTTACAACGGCAATTGATTTAAAGTCGCCGTTTTTCATCAGTTCCTTGTCGTTGAATTGATTTCTGAAAGCAGCCAAGGATATTTCAGCTCCTAAGCCGGGCGTTTCTCCCTGATGTCCGAACTCGGCTCCATAAACGGTGCTGCCATTGCTTTCCACGGAAAGGTATCCCCATATTGGGCCCCATAACCCGGCTCCCAGCATGGGAATAATGTATTTTGTGGAACCGTCGACTTCCGCTTCAAAAACCGGCAGGTCTGAGCTGCTTGCGGAAAACGCCGGATCGGTAGCTTCAATACCTTCTGATCCGGTTACTTTAGCGCCATCGGGCGTAATCAGGTACGCGTCTTTTACAAGCTCTCTGTAAATGCTTTCGGCTTCGGCGGCGGAAGCGTCGATACGCAAGGAGCGGAGTACCTGCTGCATTTTGTCGATATTCTCGTTGGCAATTTGCCTTTCGCTTAAAACCTGATGAGTGAAAGCCAGGCCTACGGCAACAATAATCACCATTACCGACGCATATATTATTGTATAAGTACTGTTTTCTCTGTTCATATTTTCAGTTGTAATTCAGTTGTGCGAATCTCTATTGTTTCATCTTCACCGCGGCACGTTTTAAACGACGCTTGATGTTGGCATCTATCACATAAAAATCGATAAGCGGAGCAAACGCGTTCATAAACAAGATGGAAAGCATCATGCCTTCCGGAAATCCCGGGTTGAATACACGAATTAATATTGCCACCATTCCGATAAGGAAGCCGAATATCCATTTTCCTTTTTCGGTTCTTGCCGATGTTACCGGGTCGGTAGCCATGAAAACGGCTCCGAAAGCAAACCCGCCCAGCAGGAAGTGATATTGCGGCGGCATGCCCATCACGGCATTTTGGGCAAGCAAGTTAACGATGGTAATGGTGAACAACCCTCCCAAAAATACCGAGAGCATTGTTTTCCAGCTTCCCACGTTGGTAACTATCAGCAGAACAGCGCCCAGCAGGATGGCCAGTGTGGATACTTCGCCGATGGAACCGGGAATTAATCCTACAAACATATCCCACAGTTTCAGGGGTTCTCCGGTGATTCCGGAAAAGGAGAAGTCGGCAAACCGGGGAACATCCGTTACGGCCAGTTCTCCCAGCGGCGTTGCGCCGGAATAGCTGTCAACAACAGTTCCGCCACCCATGCCGAATGTATCTTTTGTGCGCACCCAAACCTGGTCGCCCGACATTTTCGAGGGATAAGAGAAGAATAAAAACGCGCGCGCCATCAACGCTACATTAAAAATATTGTAGCCAGTTCCGCCAAATATTTCTTTCGCGAGAATTACGGCGAAAGCGGTGGATAAGGCAATCATCCAAAGCGGCGTATCGATGGGCATAACCATGGGAATAAGCAGCCCCGAAACCAAAAATCCTTCGGCCACTTCTTCTTTTTTCATCTGAGCCATGGCAAATTCAATACCCAGCCCCACGGCGTATGAAACAACAATTTGCGGCAGCGTAGCCAAAAGCCCGTAGAGGAAGGTTTCCATGAAACCAACCTGCGCGTTAACGGCTAAGTAATGCTGGTAACCCACATTGTACATTCCCATCAGCAATGCCGGAATAAGCGCGAGTATCACAATTACCATGGTGCGTTTTGAGTCTCTGGCATCGTGGATATGCACTCCCGATTTCGATGTCGTATTGGGCACATACAGGAAAGTTTCAACGGCATCGTACGTAGAATACAGCCAATGAAATTTACCTCCTTCTTCGAAATTCGGTTTTATTTTATCGAGAAATTTTCTTAACGACATTATATTATTAT
>JAUNRY010000005.1 GCA_030539475.1 Bacteroidia bacterium
GTTGCGCCCCCTATCATAACATAGGCTATTTTCGGAAAGCGGATGCAAAGGTAGGGAAGATATTTTAAATAACAAAACAATTGAACAATAAATTTAATAAAATAATTGAGATTATCGATAAGATCCCGAATAACAATCTATCATTAAAGAGATTACCTCACAATATTTTTTTGAATATTTTTCCTGTACTTTTTCGCCTAACGGGGGCTATTGCGTAAAAACGTCAGATTTAGCTATACAGAATCATAAATTATGAGTAACTTGCACGGTTTTTCAGATTATACTAAAAAGCAAGTTTTTTGATGAAAGGTATTATAAAGATATTGAAGCGTTTTTTGCCGCCTTATAGAAAATACGTGGCACTATCGTTTCTGTTTAACATATTAACGGCATTACTGAACGTTTTTTCTCTGGCAACCATCATTCCCATACTTCAGGTTTTGTTTAAAATAAACGATGAGGCATTTGAGTTTATTCCGTGGGATAGCCCGGGTGTTTCATTTATTGACATGGCTTTAAACAACGGAAACTGGTACATTTCTCATCTGATTGAAACACACGGAAGCAGCACCACGCTGATGTTTTTAGCCATTACGCTGGTTGTGATGACGCTGTTTAAAACCGCAACGGCGTATTTCGGTTCGTATTTTACCATTCCTATAAGAACGGGAGTGGTAAAAGACATCAGAAACCGCATAAACGACAAGATTCTGGCTCTTCCTCTCGGCTTTTTTTCGGAAGAACGAAAAGGCGATATTCTGGCCCGGGTGTCGGGCGATGTGAACGAGGTGGAAAATTCTGTGATGAGCTCGCTGGATATGTTGTTTAAAAATCCCATTCTTATTCTTATTTACCTCATAACCATGATTGTTCTGAGCTGGCAACTCACTCTCTTTGTGTTTGTGGTATTGCCGGTAATGGGATACGTGATGGGAACCGTGGGCAAATCGCTGAAACGAAGCTCGTTTGAGGCGCAAAACAAATGGGGCGAGCTGATGTCTCAGATTGAAGAAACGCTGAGCGGGCTTAGAATCATAAAGGCTTTTAACGCTGAAAGTAAAATTTCGAAGAGATTTCACACGGGAAACGATGTATTCAGAAGAATGTCGAACCGGATTGCCCGACGACAATATCTGGCGCACCCCATGAGCGAGTTTCTGGGAACCGTTACCATTGCCATCGTGCTTTGGTTTGGCGGCTCGCTCATTCTCAGCGGGAACGGTGTTATTGACGCGGCCACGTTTATTTATTACCTCACCATTTTTTACAGCATCATCAATCCCATTAAGGAATTTTCGCGTTCCGCGTACGCGGTGCAGCGGGGCTTGGCATCCATGGAGCGTATAGATAAAGTATTGAATGCACAAAACGATATCTTAGAGCCTCAACATCCTCAAAAATTAAATTTCGGGAAGCATATACATTACAACAACGTTTGGTTTAAATACAACAAAGATTGGGTGCTGAAAGGTATTGATCTGAAAATTGAAAAAGGGCGAACGGTGGCGCTTGTGGGGCAATCGGGCAGCGGAAAATCCACGATGACCGATCTTTTATCCCGATTTTACGACATCCACAAAGGCGGCGTCTTCATCGATAACGTGAACATAAAAGAGGTATCTTTGCACGATTTACGTTCCAAAATGGGCTATGTAAACCAAGAAGCCATTCTTTTTAACGATACTTTTTTCAACAACATCGCCTTCGGCGTAAAAAACGCATCGTTACAGCAAGTGGAGGAAGCGGCAAAAGTGGCTAACGCACACGATTTCATCATGGAAACGCCCAACGGATACCAAACCAATATAGGCGACCGCGGCGGAAAATTATCCGGCGGACAGCGCCAACGCATAAGCATTGCCCGCGCAATTTTGAAAAATCCGGAAATTTTGATTCTTGACGAAGCTACTTCGGCACTCGATACCGATTCGGAACGCCTGGTGCAGGACGCGCTGGAGAAGTTAATGAAAAACCGCACCACCATCATCATCGCTCACCGGTTATCGACCATAAAAAATGCCGACGAAATTCATGTTCTCAAAAATGGGCAAATTGTGGAATCGGGGAACCACAATTCGCTCTACGAGCTAAACGGCTATTACACCAAACTTTGCAATATGCAGGGCGATTTAAATTGAAAAGGCTGCCTGATTTTTTACGGTTTCATTTTCTTCCAGCTTTTCGAGCAGTTTGTCCACGGCCTCGTAAGGCGAATTGATGCTGTGAAATTCAGGAACAATTTCTTTCATTTTTTTCACCGTGCGCATGTCGTCGTATTCATACGAAACTTCAATTAAGGCATCCACCTTTTCTTTCACCTTTTCATACTCATACTCACGCACCTGGGCAATCATTATTTTATCGTGATGCGTGGGTTTTGTGTTTTCCGCATCGTTCAGAAGCTCTTCGTATAGCTTTTCGCCGTGGCGAAGGCCGGTAAATTCAATCTTGACGTTTTTAGAGCCCGACAAGCGAATCATGCGTTTGGCCAAGTCAAGAATCTTAACCGGTTTTCCCATATCGAAAAGATATATCTCTCCGCCCTCGCCCATGGAGCCGGCCTCCAAAACCAACTGGCAAGCTTCCGGAATAGTCATGAAATACCTGATAATTTCGGGATGCGTTACCGTAATCGGGCCGCCACTCTTAATTTGCTCTTTAAAAAGCGGTATAACAGAACCGTTTGAGCCAAGCACATTGCCAAATCGAGTGGTAATGAATTGAGTAAAGTCTCTACCCGTTTCTTTGAGGTGTTTTCCCAACGATTGCACATAAATTTCACAAATTCTTTTCGAGCACCCCATTACATTCGACGGGTTCACGGCTTTATCGGTGGAAACCATTACAAACTTTTCAGCCTCGTATTTTACGGCTAAATCTGCCACGTTTTTTGTGCCCAAAACGTTTGTCTGAATGGATTCGGAAACATTGTCTTCCATCATGGGAACGTGCTTGTACGCCGCCGCATGAAAGATGTATTGCGGACGTGTTTTGGCAAAAATCCGTTCCATCCGGCTTGCATTGCCTACATCGGCTACAATCACCGAGGTTTTCAGTTCCATCCATTTTTTCTGAATTTCGAGCCGCAAATCGTGAAGCGGGCTTTCGGCCTGATCTATCAGAATGATTCTGTATGGATTAAAAGACGCTACCTGACGCACTATCTCGCTCCCGATGGAACCGGCCGCTCCGGTTACCATCACTCGCTTACCCTCAATATGAGCGGCAATTTCTTTCATGTTTATATTTATAGGATTGCGGGGCAGAAGGTCTTCAATTTGAATGTCTTTCAACTGCTCTTTGTCCGTTATTGTACCGTTCCACTCGTTTACCGGAGCGGTAGTCAATAACGAAATATTGTGATCGATAAATTTTTCCAGCGAAGGTGAATTCTTTATCTGTTCCATTTTCTGAGGTGAAACAATTACTGTGTTCACATCTTTCGTCTCCAGAGTCCGGAAGAGGTTTTCGTTGTTGCCATGCACCATGAGTCCCAATAAACTTTTCCCGATCATATTTTCCTCATCGGAAATAAAACCCACCACCCTGTATTTAAACTCTTTGTTTCCTCTTATAGCCTTAGCCAGGCTGATTCCGGCTTGTTTGGTGCCGTAAATAAAGATATTGGTGGCTTTTACCGGTTTTCCGGTAACGGCTTCGTAAACTTCTTTCACCACAATTCGCGAGAAAACCATTAACATTACATTTAATACGTATGTGGCAAAATGGATGGTGCTGGATACAGCAAAAGCAGGATTGAATGTTTTTACCAGCAAAAGACATAAAAACGCGAAAACATATCCCAACGTGAGCGCATAAATGATTTTAACAAGATCGGAAAAAGCCGAAAACCGTAAAACACCGCTAAAGGTTTTGAAAACAAAGAAAGCGATAACGTTGAAAAACACCGTAATAAATGTTACGGTTATACCATCTATCCTGATTTGGAGGGTCATGCCCTCAAAACCGAAACGCAAAAAATACATGGTGATGGTTGAAAAAAGGACTATTACAATGTCTATCAGCAGGATGGACATTCGCGGTAAAACCCTTTTCGATAAATAATTCTCAATGAGCTTATTCATATTTTTACTTTAAAAAGAACGAACGCAGTTTATTATTCGCACTACAAGAAATTATGCAAATTTATGAAGATTTTGTTATATTAGAAACTTTATTGTGTGAAAATCAGAATTATTGGGGGTTTATTCCACAATAACGCCATTCCCACAAACAATCATCTCACTTTATTCTTTGTTGTTAACGGTTGGGCAAAAGAAATTGTTTTTGAGTTGGATGTTTTTTTATCAATTTCCGTGTATTTACTTCATCGGAGGAGTTTGTCTGTTAGCTCAACGCCGGTGTTTTATACTTTTCCTGAATAACCGCCTCGGGCTTGGTCAGTCCTTTTTCAATGAAATTTACTGCTTTTTTCATCAAAATATCATCCTGAAGATAAACGGAATAAAACCCGTCTTCGCCAAAGAAGTTTCTCACAATATACGAAATCATCTGACGTTCGAACAACTTGCGCGATTCTTCTATGTAATAAGGCCGCGGCCGAATGCCCCTGTTATCGGCAAAACTCACCAAATTGAGCAGCAAAGGCTGCTTGAACAAATACCTTACAAGCTCTTCTGCCGACTGAAAACCGGATAGCTTTTGTTTATAAATATCGGAATACGTCATGGCGTATTCTTGCACAAAATCTCTGTTTACCAGCGAATTATAATAAGAATTAATTCCCGTGGTATCGCGCGGCACAAACACATCGGGCATGATGCCGTCGCCTCCGTAAACAATTCTTCCACCATCGGTTTTAAACGGAACAAGGGTTACGGATGTGTCGGTATTAATGTAATCGCCTTGCAAATAACGATTTATCGCCTCCATTTCGTATTCGTCGTACTTGCCTTTTTCGTATTTACGCTGGATGGAGCGCCCCGAAGGTGTAAAATACCTGGCAACGGTGAGCCTCACGGCGGAGCCGTCGGGGAAACTACGTTGGCTTTGCACGGAACCTTTCCCAAACGAGCGCCTGCCGATAACCAACCCCCGATCGTGATCCTGAATGGCACCGGCAAAAATTTCACTGGCGGAGGCGCTCAGCTCGTCGATTAATACTACTACATCGTCGTTCTTGCTTGTGCCCGAACCGTTTGCATAACTGTCCTGTCGCGGAAAATTTCTGCCGTCGGCATACACTATCAAATCGCCTTTGTTGAGGAACTCGTTCACCATAGCCACCACAATTTCCAGCGATCCGCCGCTGTTTCCGCGCAAATCAATTACAAACGACTGTGCGCCCTGGCTCTTGAGCTTAGAAAGCGCCGATATAAATTCACTGAACGTGTTGAACCCGAAAGTACCTACTTTGATATAACCAATTTCATCGGTTTGCATATACGCTGCCTGTACGCTGTTCATGGGAATGTCGCCGCGCGTTACCGTTATATCCACCAACCCGTATTGAGACTCTCTTTTTATTCCGAGTTTAACTTCCGAGCCTTTTTCGCCGCGAAGTTTTCTCAGCACGTCGGCATTGGTTATTTTCTGTCCGGCTATCGAAGTATCGTTCACGTTTATAATACGGTCCCATTGCCTTATTCCGGCAGCTTCCGAAGGGCCTCCCGGCACTATGCTCGTTACCACGATGGTGTCTTTTAATACATAAAAACTAACACCAATTCCCGAAAAATGCCCTTCCAAATCTTCGTTCACGCGTTTCATTTCCTGTGCGGAAATATATGCTGAGTGCGGATCCAGTTCCTGAACAATTTTGGGGAGGGCTTCCTCCACCAATTGACGCATATTGATGGTATCTACATACGACCTGTCGATGTAGTTTAATACGGCGTCAATTTTTCCTGTTCCAACAACTTTACCCGTACTTCCGAATTTAGAATATAAGCTTCCGATTAAAATTCCTATTGCAATACTAACTCCAATCCAAAGCGGAAGCCACGTTTTTACCTTTTTTTCGGGATTCATTTAACTATTCACTATTTACGATCGATTTATATTTCTATTGCAACCAATTCTGTATGGGCTCTTTCCAGCAGTTCTATTCCATCGCTCAACCGGTACGAATCGGCATAAACAACCCGCCTGATGCCTGCCTGTATGATGAGTTTTGCGCACTCGATGCAGGGCGATGAAGTTACGTAAAGAGTTGCGCCCTCACTGCTGTTGTTTGAGCGCGCCACTTTTGTGATGGCGTTTGCTTCGGCATGCAGCACGTATGGTTTTGTTACGTTGGTTTCGTCTTCGCACACATTTTCGAAACCCGATGGAGTTCCGTTGTACCCATCCGAAATAATCATTTTTTCTTTCACCAAAATTGCGCCAACCTGCCTGCGTTTGCAATATGAATTTTCGGCCCAGATAAATGCCATGCGCATGTATCGCTTGTCGAGCAATAGTTGCTTGTTGTCGTTTTCGTTCATATTGTGTTCATTGCTTTCAAACTCATGTCCAAACTTTTTACCGAATGCGTGAGCGCGCCAACCGAGATATAATTCACCCCGGTTTCGGCATACCGGCGGATGGTGTCGAACGTGATTCCACCCGAAGATTCCAGTTCTACGCGCCCATTCACCATTTCAACGGCTTCACGCGTTTGTTCGGGAGTAAAGTTGTCGAGCATAATTCTGTCCACTCCTCCCGCGCTCAGCGCCTGGTTGAGTTCATCGAAGTTTCTGACTTCGATTTCTATTTTCAGTTGCCTGTTATTCTCTTTCAAGTATGTATGCGCGGCGCGAATGGCATTTTCGATGCCTCCGGCAAAATCCACGTGGTTGTCTTTCAGCAAAATCATATCGAACAACCCGATTCGATGATTTTCACCGCCGCCTATTTTCACCGCTTGCTTCTCCAGCATTCGCATTCCGGGTGTGGTTTTGCGGGTATCCAAAACTTTGGCATCAGTTCCTTCCAGAAGTTTCACGTATTTGCCGGTTATTGTGGCAATTCCGCTCATGCGTTGCATAATGTTCAAAACCAATCGCTCAGCTTGCAGCAGCGATTGCACTTTGCCCGACACCACAAAAGCCACATCGCCGGGCTTTACGTGAGCGCCGTCTTCTATAAAAACTTTCAGGGATAAATCGGGATCGAAATGATGAAAAACGGCTTCGGCAATTTCTACTCCGGCTAAAATTCCTTCTTCTTTAATCAGCAGGCGGGCTTTGCCCACGGCCGAGGGCGGGATACTGCAAAGCGTTGTATGGTCGCCATCGCCAATATCTTCGGCAAAGGCCAATTCGATGAGCCTTTTGGTTAGTTCTTTTACTTCAATCACGTATAATTCAATTGGGTATTTATTTTATAAACACTTGAGCCAGCTGTTTTGTTAATAAAACTTGCTATTTGTGAACACAAAATTATAAAAATAAAAAGTTATATTTGTGCTCAAGTTGCTAATTTAACGTAAAAAACGCTTTAATTAAAGGAGATGAAGGTAGTTTTGCTCTCAACAGGAAAAACCGATGCTGATTTTTATGCGCAAGGAATAGAGATTTATAAAAAACGATTGAGTTTTTACCTTCCGTTTGAAACGGAATTCATTCCGGATTTAAAAAACACCAAAAACCTGTCGGAGAAAGAACAAAAAAACCTGGAAGGAGAAAACATATTGAATCGCCTTCAACCGGGTGATTATGTGGTTCTGCTTGACGACAAGGGCAAACAATATTCTTCCGTTGAATTTGCCCGGTTTATGGAGAAAAAAATGCACTCCGTGCCTAAGCGGCTTGTTTTTGTTGTGGGCGGGCCTTATGGATTTTCGGAAGAAGTTTACAAACGCGCCAATGAAAAACTGTCGCTTTCGAAAATGACCTTCACGCATCAAATGGTTCGCCTGGTGTTTGTGGAGCAGCTTTACCGCGCAATGACTATTTTAAACGGCGAACCGTATCATCATGAGTAAAAGAAGAATGCGGGCTTTGGTTGATGTTTAGCCGGGCAGCTGAAGCGATTCGCTTTTTTTGCGTTTCTTTTTAACCGAATAAATGTCCTGACGCCGGTCGCGAAGATTGGTAACCGCCCCAAACTCGTTGAGTTCGCGCAAGAGGTCGATATCTACATCCACAACTAAAATCATCTCGGTATTTGGTGTTGATTCGGCTTTGATACCGTTTGCGGGAAAAGAGAAATCGCACGGTGTAAACACCATCGATTGAGCATACTGGATATCCATATTGGCCACTTTGGGCAGGTTTCCCACCGAGCCTGCAATGGCCACATAACATTCATTCTCTATGGCGCGTGCCTGCGCGCAATTCCGCACACGCGAGAAAGCGTTCTGCGTATCGGTCAGGTAGGGGACAAACAAAATGTTCATCCCTTCGTCGGCCATAATACGCGAAAGTTCGGGAAACTCTACATCGTAACATATAAGGATGCCTATTTTTCCGCAGTCGGTGTCGAATGTGGCGAAATCGTTTCCTCCCTGCAATCCCCACACTCTTGCCTCGTCGGGAGTAACGTGAATTTTCTCGTATCGTTCCATTGTTCCGTCGCGGCGGCACAAATAACCGGCATTGTACAGGCCCTCGTTTCTCATCTCGGGCATACTTCCCGAAATTATATTGATATTGTACGACACCGCATACTCAGAGAGCTTTTGCACAATGGGCTTCGTGAATTTAGCCAGTTCGCGTATTGCGCCCGACTCCGTCAGGTGATTGTATTCCGACATCAACGGAGCGTTAAAAAACTCCGGAAACAGCACGAAGTCGGCATTGTATCGCGATACCGTGTCGATAAAATACTCAACCTGTTCCATCACATCGTCCAGGTTGCGGTAGAGCCGCATTTGCCATTGAATAAGCCCGAGACGGACAATACGCTTAACGGTAGTTGGCTGTTTTACCGGTTTTTCGTAATAAATATTTTTCCATTCCATCAATACACCCACACTCTCCGAGGCTTCATCGCCTTTAAGGTAGTTTTTGATGAGTTTCGATGGCTGAAAATCATTCGATATTTGAAAATCGAACACCGGGTCGTGAATTTCCTTCCGCCGAACCTTCGCCACGTATTCTTCGGGAGTGTATTCCAGCGAATATCGATGATAATTGGGGATTCGCCCGCCAAACACGATTCCTTTCAGGTTGAGTTTTTCGCACAATTCTTTCCGGTAATCATACAGGCGGCGTCCCAGCCTTAGTCCGCGAAATTCTTTTTTAATGAATATCTCTATTCCGTACAGCATATTGCCATCGGACCGGTGCGTGGAAAATTTTTCATTGTCGGTAATCTGTTCGTAGGTGTGGTTATCGCCAAATTTATCATAATCCACAATAATGGACAGCGCGCACCCCGCCATTTGTCCGTTTACCTTTATGGCTACCTGCCCTTCGGGAAATTTTTCTATTAACGTGCGAATTTGTTCTTCCGACCAAATTTCATCGGAAATATGCTTGTATGAATCGGCCATAAAAGGCCTTACCTCGCGAAATCCGGTAATATTTAAATAGGTTATTTCTATATTTTCTATTTCCATAATTGATGGTTGATCTTTTTTGTAACAATTTCAACAAATAAAACCTACTGAGAGTTCGTTTTCACGAAATTGCTTTTTAAAAGCATTGGGAGAATTGGAAGATTTGTGAATTATTAAAAAATAGCTACTTTTGTATTCAATGGTAAAAATGTTCCTGCTTTTCATTTTTTCTGCCCTTTCATGGGCTATTTCTGCCCAAAGTATCACGGGTAGCTGGAGCGGCACGCTCGATATTATGGGCAACAAACTTCCCTTGGTTTTCCATATCTCTAAAACCGATACGGCTTACGTTACCAAAATGGACAGCCCGGCGCAAAACGCGTTGGGATTGCCCACAACAAGAACTTCGTTCGCCGAAAACAAACTCGAAATTGTTGCCGGCGGATTGGGTATTTTTTATCAAGGAACGCTGCAAGGCGATTCTATCGCGGGCACATTTAACCAGGGCGGAATACCGTTTCCGCTGGTGTTGAAACAATCGGGCAAGCCGGTTTTAAACCGTCCGCAGGAACCGAAACCGCCGTTTCCGTACAAAACGGAAGAAGTGAAATTCAGCAACAAAAAAGATAAGATTGACCTCGCCGGAACGCTCACGATTCCCGATTCCGCAGGAACATTTCCGGCCGTTGTGCTTATTGCCGGCAGCGGCCCCTTGGATCGGGAAGAAACCGTTTTCGGACACAAACCGTTTTTGGTTATCGCCGATTACCTTACCCGAAACGGCTTTGCCGTACTCCGGTACGACAAACGCGGTTTGTTCCGGTCGGAAGGTGATTTTGCCGGAGCTACCGTGCAGGATTTTGCGGCGGATGCAGAGGCGGCCATTCGTTTTTTGAAAACGCGAAAAGAGGTGGATAAAGCAGCCATCGGGCTTATCGGGCACAGCGAAGGCGGCATGGTGGCGCCGATGGTGGCATCAAAAAACCGGGATGTAAAGTTTATCGTGCTGATGGCTGCGCCGGGAATAGCAGGAACGGAAATTGTTCTCGACCAGAACAGATTGAGTTTGGAATCGATGAACATAGAGCCGGAAAACAGGGAACGCACGCTCACCATGCTCGCCGAAATTCTTGAAAGCCTCACCACATGGGAAAACTCAGCCGGCGAACAAACCGTTCTCCGAGACAGGCTTTCGCAAGTTTGGGAACAACTTCCGCTAATGATAAAACTGAAACTCAAGAAAGAACCTTATATCAGAAGCCAATACAACCAAATGGTTAAGCCCGGATACCGCAGTTTTCTGAAAGAAGACCCGGCAGAGTATTTGCAAGAAACAGACTGCCCCGTTTTTGCCATCAACGGAGAAAAAGACACACAAGTGTTGGCCGATAAAAACCTGGAAGCGATAAAATCGGCATTGGAGAAAGGCGGAAATTACCGGTACGAAACAAAAAAATATTCAACCCTCAACCATTTATTTCAGGAAAGCGAAACAGGCCTTCCCGATGAATACGGGAAAATTGAACAAACCATTTCGCCGGAGGCGTTGGACGATATGTTGAATTGGATGAAAAGACAAACCCTTTCTAACTCCCATTGAGCGGGACAAACTTTATTGAACAATTCAGGGTCAATGCTAAAAACTTTTCACTATTTTTGTACTGTCAATGCGTTGAGACGGACCCGAAGCCGTAAGGCGCGCAGCTGAAAATTTTCCTAATTCCCGATTTCTAATTTCTAACTAACCTCTTGCTCACACATGGCTACAAAAAAGCAAATTTTCACCGTCCTTTGGATTATAATCGCGGTTATTGCTGCCGCATCCATCATTTGCCTGATTGTTCTACCGAAATGGAAAGGTATTTTTCTGGCCGGTTGCGGCGGTTTTTTTATCGTGAATATATTTATCTCGATGTTTTTTATCCAAAACAATTACAGAGATAAAAAATAATTAATAATCAGTTTTTCATCAACTTTTCTACATTTATATACGCCGACAGCACATCGTAAGCTGCTTGCAGGTATTCCTGCAGAGCGTTTTGCTCACGCAATTTTTCCGAAGCAAATTCGCTTTCCAGCATGTAGCCTTTTTGCAACTGCAATTGCTTTGCCGCGATATTTTCAGTCATCAGTTTTACGTTGGTTTGTTTCAGCTGATAGTTGTTTTTATACATTTCCAGCTGAGCCAATTCCCTCGATAACTCCCCCACCCGATTGTTCCGCAAATCGCGCAAATTTTCCCGTTCAATCTGCTCTTGCATACGCAATTGGGAAACTTCCTTTGCCGTGCTCAATGATCGTGAGATAGGAATCCGAAGCGAAAGAGCCACAAAACTGTTGCCGAACCATTTATCGGTATTGCTCAGTTTCAACTCTTTACCAAAATAATTAGCGCCGTAATACCCCGATAACGACAACGACGGCGCATATTTTAACACCGCATTTTTCGTTCTCAACTCCGACAACGACACCAACTCAGCCTGCCGGCTTTGCGATAGAGAATTTTCACCGTTCATCAATCTGCTTGAAGTCATTTTCGCGTAAAGCGTTTGAATATCGTCCGATACATGCAGCCGGTTTAATTTCTCTTCGCTCAATTCTTCGCCTAAATTCAGCAATAAATTTATTTTGGCGTTGTGCAATATATTTTTCGCCTGATGAAACCGCGCGAGCGAAGCGTTATAATTCATCTCCGAATTATTTTTATCGGCAAGTGAAACCTTTTCGCGTTGGTAAAGATTTTCAATTTCCTGCAACAACGCGGCGTAATATGCCGTGTCGGCAGCAATGGCATCTAACTGGGTTTGCGCAATGGCACAATCGATATACGCCTGCGAAACATTGGCACGCAGTTCGTTTTCGGCAATTTGCGAATCCATCCGGCTTATTTTCAGCTGCTTTTCCTGCTCCGATTTTCGTCCAATCGTTTCGGGATTAAAAATATCGAAGGCAAGATTCAATCCCGCCCCCGAACTCCACGGCGTATTGAAACGCATGTACATCAACTCGTCTTCGGGCGCCGAAGGATCTATCATGGATGCCGGAATGGGCGTTGAAGGGATAATAATGTTGCGGCGCAAATCGGACGTAGCGTAAATATCGGGTAAATAATCCAATTTGGTTTGCGAAAGTTTATATTCAGCCTGTTGTTCTTTCAATCGTTGAACATTAACAGCGGGCGAATGAATCAACGAATACTCCACCGCATCCTCCAATGCCAAAGCATCCAGATTTATCGTTTTTTCCTGACCGGAAACGTATAAAACTGATGCAATTAAGAAAAGAAAAAGAAGATATGTTTTTTTCATCTGTTTATATTTTTGTAGAGTCTCGTTTATAATTTGGAGTTTAGTTACACAGAGATTGCACGGAGAGGCACAGAGCTTTTTATCATGAAGTTTTTTATTCCGGCAAGGTGTTTAATTTGTGTGTATATTTCTGAATTTTATTTTCATCTAAACACCGACGACGGTTCCACTTTTTTCAACTTTTGAATCGAAAACATGGAGCTTGCCACCGCAATTATCAGCGTAACAAAAAACAGGAAGGCCAGAAATTGCGGAGACAAATTGATAATTAACCCCGCTTTTGCCATTCCAAACTTCGTGCCCACAATCAGAATAAGAGCAATAGTGAATCCAATTACAGCGTAAATTAACGATTGCGCCATCACCAACTGCGTAATGTAACGGTTGGTAGCGCCAATGGCTTTCAGCGTTCCGTAGTCTTTGATGCGGTCGTACGTGGCGGAATACATCGTGAGCCCGATAATGAAAAACCCGCTTATAATGGCGAAAATAACCAATGTACCGAAACTCATCCCCATATTATTCGCCGTCATTACATTAATAACTGTTGCGTTCTTGAGCTCTTCCGAGCGCCATGCCCGAAGATCGGGAGCAATGGTGTTTATTTGCGCGATAACATTATCGATTTTCGATTCGTCTTCTACCGTAACTATCACGGCATTGACCATATTTTCAGAAAATCCCGAGTAATACCGCGCCGTAACATCGGTTGTATAAAGCATCGGGCTCGAAAAGCCTTTGGCATTCTTCGTCATCGCCCCCACGGTAACATTCTTTCCGCCAATCTCGAACTGAGTTCCTTGGTTTACCTCGTAACCAAAGGTTTTGTTGTCGTAGAAATCGGTAGAAACCATTCCTTGAAGAAACAAATTATGAATAGGGCCGGAATTCAGTAATCCTTCCGACGGGCCGGCAGCGAGTTCGGGATATTCGCTTCCGATAAGAATTGCGGGTGAACTTTCTCCGTTATCGAACCTAACGTTCACGTTTGCCATTACCATTCCATGCGTATCGTCCACACCATCGATGCTTCGCAGCTGGTTGACCCAGCGTTTATCGAACGGGGAGAGAATATTGGCATTGTTGGTGAGTTTGTTCACAACAAAAACCTGCGCATATTCCGGTTTGGCATTGTTTATTACACCGCCGATAAGCGTGGTGAGGTAGAAGAAAATGCCCAACTCCAGCCCAATCAGGTAGATGCTGATGATGATTCCCAGCAATATGCCCGTGCTTTTGGATTTTTCGAATCGGATAAATTTATATGCGGTTGAGAACATCAAAAAAGTAATTAATTGTTATTCGGTAGTAATTCAGTTGGTTTTGACTGTGGAGGCAAATCGCTCAACAATAATCCGATATATCAATTCAGTTGAACAACACACTCTACTTTGGTATCGATAAGCAGGTTTGCATCGTTATTGATGGATACTTCGATTTCGCGCACGCGGCGGTCTTGAAAATCTTGTCCGCTATCGGAAAAGAGCGATTTCTTTTTCAAATCGGGTGAGATACCGATGATTTTTCCTTGCGCCACCGGTTGATCACTTCCTGCAACGTGAATTTCACACAATTGCCCCAAAGCAAGCCGATTGGAGAACATTTCATCAATTTCTGCCTGCACGATAAGAGGGGCATCGGGCGCCAACACCACATACGTTTCATAGCGGTTCACGGCTTCGCCTTTTTTCGGCAACACGTCCAATACTATACCATCCATAGGCGCACGCAACGATGTGCGGTTTAAGTCTTCGGTTCGCACACTTTTTTGCGAAGCAATTTCCCGAAGCTGCGATTCTTGCAATGCAATATCGTTCTGCAGCTTTTCCTGATGTTGTTTTTCCAGGTCGTAATCGTTTTGCAGGTTACGCACGCTTTCGCCGGTAACCGCTCCGGCGGCAAGAAGTTCGCGGGCATCGTTGAGTTTTCGCTCCAAATCCCGCATCCGGGTGGAACCCTGTTCCTTCATCAATTTGGCCGATTGAATGCTTTTTTGCTGCGTGGACAACCGGCTGTTTATCTCGCTCAACGCCAGCGATGCATCGGTGTTATCGATAGAGAGCAGCAGGTCGCCCGATTTAACCTTTGTTCCTGTTGTTACGTTTATTTCCGAAACAATTCCCGCAACAGGCGAAGCCAAATTGCTGACACCGCCCTGCGGGGTTATTTTTCCAACTCCTACCGCCACGTTCGCCGGTTTAACCTCCACCGGAGCTGTTTCTTCTTTTTTATTACCGCAGGCAACAATTAGCAGGATTGAAAAAAAGCCAATTATTAGTTTTCTCATTTTATATGATTCATTTTTTATCCGCCAGGCCGCTTGGAGCGTCAGCGCGGGTCAGTTAATTGTCAAAATCTTGTTCAAAGGGCGTATCGCTGATTTTTCCTTCCGAAACATAGATGGTGCGGTCGGCGTATCGTTTCAAGCGCGCATCGTGCGTTACGATGATTACGGCACGGTTTTCGCACGAAAGTGCTTTCAGCATATCCATAACCAGAACGGCGCTTTTGTGGTCGAGCGAGGCGGTGGGTTCATCGCAAAGTATGAGTTGCGGGTCGGAAACCAAGGCGCGGGCTACGGCAATTCGTTGCTGCTGACCGCCGCTGAGGTTTCGAGGTAAATTTTTCACACGCGACTGCATATCGAACTTTTTAATAATCGCCATCGATTTCTGTTTGGCTTCTTTTCGCGATTCGCCTTTCAGGATGAGCGGCTGCATCACGTTCTCCAACGCGTTTAGCGGAGCCAGCAGGTTAAATCCCTGAAACACGAAACCGATTTTGTTTAAACGGATTTTCGCCAGTTCGGCTTCCGATAATCGGTTTACACACGTATCGCCCAGCCACACATCGCCCATGGTGGGATAAATTACGCATCCCAGCAGCGAAAGCAACGTGGTTTTTCCCGAACCCGACGGACCGACAATCAGCGTAACTTCACCTTTTTTGAACTCTGTGGTGGACGGCGCCAATGCAACAATGGTGGTATCACCGGTTTTGTATTCCTTCCCTGCCCCTTCAATTCTTGCAGCAATTTCCATTTCAATGGGTTTTTATGGCACAAATATAATTCATTTTTGTACTATTATTTATTACAGTTGAGATATTTTTTCCGAAATATCGAAACAATTAGTACTTTTACGGACTATTTCACGCATTATGCGATCAAAAAAACTACTGATAGAAATTATTGAGTTGCTGGAAAAGTTTGAAAACGAAACAGCTCCGGGCAAGGAAAATGCATCGTTAGACGATTTTGTTCATTTTCTGCAACAAAAACGCTCGTTGCAGGAAGACAAAAACGACATTGTGCGCATTGCGCAAAACGTGAGTTTTCTGCATCGGTATTCCAAATTCTACATCAAAAAGGCGCTTAAAGGCTCGTTGCTTCAAACGGTTGATGAATATACCTATCTGGTTGCGCTATACAACGAAGAAAGCTTGTCTAAAACCGAAATAAACAACCGGAATGTGGTTGAAAAAACTTCCGGAAACGAAGTTATGAGGCGGCTTTTGAAAGCAAAGCTCATTGGCGAACGCCGCGATGAAAAAGACAGGCGCATAATGCGCGTTTTTATTACCGATAAAGGACGTACGGAACTGATGAAAGTTTTCCCGGATTTGTGGAAATCGGCCACCCTGCTATCGGGTGTGCTTTCCCTGTCGGAAAAAGAAACGTTTTTAGCAATAACCGATAAACTATGCGATTTTCACAAGGATATTTTTGTGAATTGCAAAGAGGATGAAATAGATAGATTGATGTTGAAGTTGCCGCCGAATTAACCCGAATAATCAATAAACTCAAAGCTTAAACTGTCGTAAATCTCGTTTTTCACGGCCTCATCCGATGTTTGGAAATCCTGAATTTCGGTCAATATCTTTTGCGATAATTCTTTTGAACTCCTCCCCAAAAATTTCAGCGCGTTTTGCGCGGAAAGCCGGAGAAAATAGGAATCGGAATTCAAATCGGCAATCATTTTTTCCGCAAGCTCGTCTATATTTAAACTACTCCCCAAAGGAAATTTCATGATTAACAAGCGCGTAAGGAGCCAATATCCGCTGGTTCGGGTTTCTTCGTCAGCAGAACCGCTCCAGTTTTGCACCAGGTTATCGGCAAAACTCAGTTTCTGGAATAAATTCATGCAAGCCTGCTCACGAATTTCGTGCGTTGGAATTTCCCGCACCCATTTTTCGGCTTTTTCCTCATCAAATTCATCCGCAGGATACAACAAGGTTGCCAAAATTTTCAATTCGCGGGTTTCCTGCAACCACAAAAGCTCTGCCAAACGAGCATCCGGCCGGTATTTTTTCGATAACTGGCGCAACCGGGGAATATCCACCCCAAAATTCAATTTGTAGCTCAACCCCTTTTCGCGCATGCTTTTTGAAGCCATGCCGTCCATTGAGCGGCGCAAATCGGTTCTGATTTGTTGTAAAATTTCGTGCATAAAGATTCGTAAAAAAAATTTATTGCAAATATAACCATTTAAGTGTGTTTGTCAATTTTTCGTTATCTTTGCATCCATAAAAACTTAAATTCGCAAAAACATGAGGCTACTGCTAATCAGCAACTCCACCAATCCCGGAGAAGCGTATCTGGATTACCCGAAAGAGCAAATTAAAAACTTTTTGGGCGATAAAGCTAAAAATGCCATTTTTATTCCTTACGCCGCCGTAACATTTTCGTTTGATGAGTACGAGGAGAAAGTAAACAACCGGTTTGCCGAGATTGGGCATCACGTTACGGGCATTCATCGTTTTATAAATCCGGTGGAAGCCATTGAGAATGCCGATGCCATAGTTGTGGGCGGCGGAAACACGTGGCAGCTGGTAAAAACGCTTCACGAAAAAGGGCTGATGAAAGTTATCAGAAAACGTGTGAAAAAAGGCACGCCCTACATCGGATGGAGCGCCGGCTCAAACATTGCCTGCCCTACGCTGAAAACAACCAACGACATGCCCATTGTGGATCCCGGAAAATTTAAAACAATGAAACTGGTGCCGTTTCAGATAAATCCGCATTATCTTGACGACCACCCGTCAAACCACGGCGGCGAAACCCGCGAAATGCGCATCAATGAATTTATAGAGGCAAACAAAGATGTTTTCGTGGTGGGGCTTCGCGAAGGCACAATGCTTTTGCTCGAAGACAATGAGCTGGTTCTTATGGGAGAACGCAACGCCCGCATTTTTAAATACGGACAAGAACCCAGGGAACTCTCCAACGAAGATGATTTTAATTTTTTACTTCAATAAAATGTAACTCAATTATTTTTCCACAAAACACATATGACATCGGATACAGGGTATGCCCAAAAAAGGCTGTCTCGATTTACACTGAATGATTTTATACACGATAGTCGCTCTGTTGGAGTTCTTCTCCTGCTCTGTACGATACTTTCGCTCATAATTACCAACCTGCCGGCAATCGGCACAATGTACAACAACTTTTGGAGCACGGAAATTCCCTTGTTTCACAGCCTGCATTTACCGCACAACGTACTGCATTTCATCAACGATTTTCTGATGGCTTTCTTCTTTTTTCAGGTTGGAATGGAAATAAAGCGCGAATCGATTATTGGTGAACTGTCTTCGCCAAGCCGCATGATGCTGCCGATGGTGTCTGCTTTGAGCGGCGTTATATTTCCGGCAATTATTTTTCTCACCATCGCCAAAGGCACTCTTTATCAAGTAGGATGGGCAATTCCCACGGCAACCGACATCGCTTTCTCGCTGGGGATTTTAAGCCTGCTCGGAAAGGCTGTTCCCCACATATTTAAAGTATTCTTAACGGCGCTTGCTATTATTGACGATCTTTGCGCGATACTTATCATTGCGTTTTTCTACGGCAGCCAACCCAATTATATTTGGCTGCTGGCGGTAGTGGCTTGCATTGCGCTTATTTTGCTCGTCGTGAAATTTATGAAAAGCAAATTTCGCCGTCCCCTGTATCTCCTGCTTGGCGTGGCAATGTGGTATTGCATGTTTCAATCGGGCATTCACGCTACCTTTGCCGGCGTTCTTCTATCGGCTCTTTTGCCGGTAAACAGAATACCGGTTTATGAGAAAAAACTGAGCATACCGGTCAACTTTTTCATTATTCCCTTGTTTGCCTTGGCCAATACAAGCATTTTCATCAATGCCGGCGCCATTTCCAACCTGTCATCCAAGTTATCGCTGGGAATAATTTTAGGATTGCTTATAGGCAAACCGTTGGGAATATCGCTGGCTGTTTTTCTGATGGCCAAGCTTCGACTTATTAAAATGAAAAGCCGCAGTGAATGGACTAAGTTTATAGGCGTGGGCATATTGGCGGGAATTGGCTTTACCATGTCGATATTTGTTTCTACGCTTGCGTTTGGCGATAACGCGCAGCTGCAAGATACGGCCAAGCTATCTGTTTTGCTGGCATCGGGTTTAGCCATGATTTCCGGGTTTGTATGGCTGAAGATTGTAACGCGAAATGCTAAAGAAGAAACAACAGACGAAACCGAATCTATTGATTAATTCAAAAAGCCAACCACATACAACAAAAAAGCGATGGGATCTTCCCTTCGCTTTTTCTTTTAGCCATTACGCCGGCTAATAAATAATTTATAGGTGCACCCTCCCACCAATTGCCAATTGCCAATTGCTAATAGCCAACAGCCAATTATAAATGTTTGTGAGAATCTACAATTGCCCGCTTGGTAAGATATCTTACGAAAACCACAAAAAATCCGGTGAGCACAAGATTAAGCGCCATCGCCAGCACCGAGACTACCACCATGGGGCCGCCAATGTTGTAACCGATGGCGATAAAAATAACGCCCGCTCCTACCTCGCCTCGCGTAAACATACCGATGGATACCGCCAGTCTTTCGGTAATTCTTCGTTTGCGGTAGAAAAAAAGCGGCGCCAGTTTACCGAGGTTCGACAGAACGGTTACCACAAACACGTGATACATGATAACTCCCCAGGGCAGCATCGGAATTCTGGAAATAACGGAAGTGGTGCTTTGGGCAATAGCATCAAAATCGACACCCAGAAACGCCGGCATACTCATTCCCACCAAAAGCATGAACAGGTATGAAATATTCAGCGACATTTTTTCATCGGCAATCGATGCGTTATGCTTCGTTTTCATAATCATGCCGAGCACAAAAGCAGGCAGCAGAATTTCTATGTGGATGCTGCCTTCGCTGGCATAAAGCGCGGTTGAGATTAAATAAACCGCCTGAATTATCACAAAGATGATTACGGAGTAAAGCAATATCGATTTCCAGTCTTGCCTCATGTGATAATGCCCCATTTTTCGCCATCCCAATATCAACAGAACAATGGCAACCAAAAGAATAACAAACATTTGCCACTTGAGGCCAATCATAAATATCTGGAGCGGAATCATCAGGATGATGGTGTCCAAATCGTCGAAAATGGCAAGCACCTGAATCTTTTTGTAAACCCACGTTTGCTTCAAACCGGCCACTACAAGCATCGTAAACAAAATTCCGGCCGATGTGGGCGCGGCGAAACGGCTCAACAACAGAATTTCTTTCCAGGCATCGCTACTCTGCCAAAGTTTCGCATCGTTGGGCGGAAGCGCAATAATATAGTACAAAGCTACTAAAAACCAGGGAAGCGCTGCCGTAATCATAGCCACCACGTAGTCTTTGGTGTAGGAGCGCCATTGCGTTTTGTTGATTTCAAACTCGCGCCCAACGTTAATCATTATATATCCCAACGTGATATACAACAACGCATCGGTAAAGGACTTAAATGTTTCGAAATTATCTCCAAAAAAAACCGGAGTAAGCTGAGAAAGAACTAAGCCGAGGATTAGCAGGAAAGAAAATAAAATAACTCTTTTCATCGAGAATTGTTTTCTGATTAAAAAACCCGTGATAGAAAACACAAGTATCGCGGGGTTCGTGGTTTAATTTTTGTTTTTTTATTAGCAGCGTGTCGGTTTGCAGGAATTTTAGCCGTTGCAGAGGGTAAAAATGGAAATGCGTTTATGAAAACAACATTCGGGCAACAACTAATTTCTACTAAGTACGTTAATGCAAAGGTGATTTTTTAAAAATCTTAAATCCCACCTCTTTTCAACACACCGGACCCTAAAATCGGCGCAAAGATACTAAAAAAACTTTTTTTTTCGGGAACCGCTTCTATTATTTTTTTGCATTTACCCATAAACAGCATCAATAACCGGCGATTATTTATTTCACGATAGCAACGGCCAAGAACAAAAAAAGCTGCATAAATAGCAGCTTCCTGTGAAAATATCTGGTGTAAATGTGTGCAAACAAAGCATTCTGATCAAGTACTGATCGCGATGCTGTCTTAGAGGCATTAACTTGCGTTGCGCAAGTTCGATTTCAATGTCCTGATTCTGCTAACCCGATTCGTCTGATGAGCAGCGGAACCGTTTTGGATATTCTGCTCAAGATACTTTATTTGAGACAGAATTTCTTCTTTTGTCAGTTTTTTGATGTTCATAATTTTATCCTTTCTTTTAAAGTTATGATTTATCGGCAAACCGTTACAAGAAATTTTTCAGCATGAATGTGATAACCTAAAATTGATTTCTAATAACTCGCTTGCCATTAAAATCACTGCAAAGATACGGAATTTTATGTTATAAAACATATTTTTCGATAGATTTTTGCACGGACATCATAAATGAAGGCTATAAGTCAATAATAAATGCTCTGTTTAGCTGTTGGCTTTTAGCTTTTAGCTATTGGCTATTGGCATTGCGTTGAACGCATTGGCAAGGGAAAATAGCCGTACTTTATCGCCAACAACCGTTTTTTTAAGCATTGCTACAACTCCAACCCCATTCCTTTTTCTTTTTCCTCCTCCAGAATCTGCTTCAGAAACCTTACTGTGAGCGGATTTTCATCGGCTACATTATCGTATTCGCCTCGGTCGATAACCATATTGTAGAGCTGTTCTTCGGGATTGAGGCCCAGTTCGGTATTGGTGTGCGCGTTGTATGGATTTCCGTTGCTTGGTGCAATGTATTTCCAGTCTTTGGTGAGCAGCGTTAACGCGTAAGCCGATCCGATGACATAGTCCCTGCCTTTGCCGTCATTGCCCAACCAGGCGGAGAGCTGTTTTTGACTGTCTGCTCGGTTTTCTTCCGAAACCTCTTTTCCCACGAGTTCCGAAAACGTTGCGAGCATATCTATTTGAGAAACCAAGACGTCGGAAACTCCTTTTCGAACATTGGCCGTCCAATGAACGATAAACGGAACGCGCGTTCCGGCTTCGAACGTGCTGTATTTCCCGCCGCGGAAAGGGCCCCACGGCTTGTGGTTTCGCAGTTTTTCAACGGCTTCATCCTGATATCCGTCGTCCACCACCGGGCCGTTATCGCTGGTGATGATGATGAGCGTGTTGTCGTAAACACCCGCTTCTTTCAGCGCGCGCACCACTTCGCCTACCGACCAGTCGAACTGCACGAGTGCGTCGCCGCGATGCCCCATATCGGTTTTTCCCCTGAAACGTTCGTGCGGATAACGCGGCACGTGAATATCGTTGGTGCCGAAATAGAGAAAAAACGGTTTGTCTTTGTTCCGCTCGATAAACCGAACGGCGTGCACGGTAATGCTGTCGGCAATGTTTTCATCTTCCCACAACGCCGATTTTCCCCCTTTCATATATCCGATGCGCGAAATGCCGTTCACCACCGCCATATCGTGCCCGTGGCTGGGCTTGAGCTTGGTGAGCAGTTCGGGGTTTTCTTTTCCGGTGGGTTCGCCCGGGAAGTTTTGGGTGTAACTCACCTGTATCGGATCATTCGGGTCTAAGCCCACGGCTCGTTGGTTTTCCATATACACGCAGGGAACGCGGTCGCCCGTTGCCGCCATAATGTAGGAGTAATCGAACCCTATTTCGTACGGCCCGGGAGAAACCCGCTCGTTCCAATTTTGCTTACCGGTTTCATCGCCCATTCCCAAGTGCCATTTGCCCACGGCGCCGGTGGTGTATCCGGCTTCCTTCATCAGTTTGGCCAAGGTAAATCGGTGGGGTTTTATGATGAGCGCGGCATCTCCGGCGGCAACTCCGGTGCCTTTCCGCCGCCACGGATATTCGCCCGTGAACATTCCGTAACGCGACGGCGTGCTGGTTGCCGCTGCCGAATGTGCATTGCGGAAACGCACACCGTTGTTTGCCAACGCGTCCACATTGGGGGTTTGTACGCGGGTGGCTCCGTAGCAGGAGAAATCGCCGTAGCCGATATCGTCGGCATAAATTAATACTATATTTGGTTTTTCTTGCGCTGCAAGGGCGGTAACGGCTAAGGAGCCGGATATAAGAGTTATTACTTTTTTCATTGTCTTTATAATTTTAGAACCAAGAACCAGAACGTCAGAATCAAGACTTTCGCGTTGAACGGTATAAAAGATGAAACAGCATGTTTTGCTTACTTGTGCCTTAATTCTCCGTTTTTCTCCCAAAATTAAACAACTCAGATTCAGTGCGGGCGTTGTCCATCACCGCCTCCAGTTCTTTTAGTTTATCGGGATGTTGGGCGGCGAGGTTGTTGTCTTCGTGCAAATCGTTGCTTAAATCGTAAAGTTCCAACGCCGTTTCGCCTACGATGGGTTGGCGGATCAATTTCCAGTTTCCGCTGCGCACGGCTTGGCGGCCGCCCATCTCGTGAAATTCCCAATACAGATAATCGTGTTCTTTTTGCTCACCATCCGAATACAAGGTGGGAAGCATCGAGATTCCATCGGTTTCCACCGGCAATTCCGTTCCGGTTAAGTGGCTCAGCGTGGGCATCATATCCCAAAACGCGCTGAGATGGTCGCTGGTGCTTCCCGCTTTAATTTTCTGTGGGTTCCAGGCAATAAACGGAACACGGATTCCGCCTTCGTACAAAGCGCGCTTGGTGCCTCTGAGCGGGCCGTAGCTCCGGAAGAAATCGGGGTCGGCGCCGCCTTCGCGATGGGGGCCGTTATCGCTGGTAAAGAGCACGATGGTGTTTTTGTCGATACCCAGTTCTTTGAGTTCGGCAAGGACTTCGCCCACGTACATATCCAACCGGGTTACCATCGCGGCAAACGTTGCCCGCGGTTTCTCCACGGGTGTGTAGCCTCTTGAGCCGTCGTAAGGCGTTTCCTCGAAACTGTTTTCAAATTGCTGATAGATGGAATCGTGCGGAACGTTCATTTCGGCGTGCGGAAGGGTGTAAGTGAGTACCGCGAAAAACGGATTGTCTTTGTTGTTTTTGATGAATTGCAACGCCTGCTCGTGAATGAGGTCTTGCGAATACGTTTGGCGCCCCTGATTATCGTTTTCGGGGAACAAAACTTTTTCGTTGTTGTGCCAAAGGTGCGACGGATAATAAGTGTGGGCTTGCCGCTGACAGTTGTAGCCGTAAAATTCGTCGAACCCCATTGTGCCGGGAACCGATACGGAACCGGGATACCCCAATCCCCATTTGCCGAAAATTCCGGTGGTGTAACCGGCGTCTTGCATCAGTTTTCCGATGGTGAATGTGCCTTCGGCCATTGGTTCCTGCCCTTCGGGAGAGATTTCCCTGTTCCCCCTCACTTGCGTGTGCCCGGTGTGCAGCCCCGTCATCAGCGACGCGCGCGACGGCGCACTCACCGTGCATCCGGCGTAGTGCTGCGTAAACAGCATCCCCTCGGCAGCCATACGGTCGATGTTGGGCGTTTGAAACTTTTGTTGTCCGTAGCAACTTAAATCGCCGTAGCCCAGGTCGTCCACCAGAATGTAAACTACGTTCATCGGCGTTTTCTGTTCCCGCGCCTCACCTTGGCAAGCCGACAAGCCGGCCACGAGCGAACCGCCTGCCAGTAAAATTGTTTTTGTGTTCATTTTATGTATAGTTTTGAGCCAAGAATCAAGATAATAGAGCAAAGACAATAGAACCAAGATCTTGGGCTGATATATTCATTTATTACTTTTAGGCTTGCTTTATTAACTTCGTAGAAGTTCCCTTTGCATAACCCCCAATTTTAATTGGGGAAAAAGCGTAAATAAAGAATCCGAAACC
>JAUNRY010000161.1:0-1472 GCA_030539475.1 Bacteroidia bacterium
CTTTTTTGGCTGTTTGTTCCCCTGTTTTGGTTGTTGAAAGTTACAAAAATAGGACAATATCTTTACATGCAGTTAGCTGTGAACCGGCAAATCATTCCGTTGCATTGTAGTTCAGAAGAATGTGCACCATAACTCGCCCCCTCGCCCCTTTCTCCAAGCCGCCTCTTCGCTAAGTCGTATCTACCTCTCGTGAGCTGTTCCCCTGCGTTCCGCCTTTACCATTTTGTAGAGTTGATCATTGGGGCGGATTTTTTCGGGGGTTTTTATTGAGAAATTATCGCCTTTGACTGCTTCATCCACTTGTTTTAAATCTACCCGGATATCTTCTGCCGTTAAAAAAACGGCTCCGGTGGTTGGCCCCGTAATCAGCAATTCATCACCCGTTTTTACCGATTGAGTTTCTACCAAAAATTCCGTTACCCCAATATTGCCGAAATGCTTAATGGCCTTGCCCACATAAACTTTCCGTTTTGTTGCGCCTGATCCGTATCGGTTTGTCCACTCGCCCAGCCGTTGTCCCAGGTAATACCCATCCCAGAATCCCCGGTTGAAAACCGTTGCCAGTTTTTCGTTCCACACGTCAATTTTTTCCTGCGAAAAGCTGCCGTCGCAATACGCCTGAGCGGCTTCTTTGTAGCACGATGTTACAAGCCGCACATATTCCGGCCCGCGGGCACGACCTTCAATTTTGAAAACCCGTACGCCTGCGTCCATCATCTTGTTCATGAAATGAATGGTTTTGAGGTCTTTGGGCGACATGATGTACTCGTTATCTATTTCCAGTTCAATCTCACTGTCTTTGTCTTTCACGATATATCCGCGCCGGCAAATCTGGTTACAAGCGCCGCGGTTTGCCGACAAATCTTTTTCGTGCAAGCTTAGGTAGCATTTTCCCGAAACGGCCATACAGAGCGCGCCGTGGCAAAACATCTCGATGCGGATTAACTCGCCCGAAGGGCCTTTAATCTGCTGTTGAACAATATCGCGGTGAATGGCAGCCACTTGGTCAAGATTGAGTTCGCGCGCCAAAACCACCACGTCGGCAAACTGGGCGTAAAACTTCAGCGATTCCGTGTTGGTAATGTTCAGTTGTGTGGATAAATGCACTTCTACACCAATGCTTCGGGCGTACATCAGCACCGCCACATCGGCAGCAATAATTGCCGAGAGATTGGCCTCTTTGGCCGCGTCCACCACTTTTCGCATCAATTCCATGTCGTTATCGTAAATAATGGTGTTGACGGTGAGGTAGCTTTTTATATTGTTTTCTTTGCAGATACGCGCGATATTGTGCAGGTCTTCTATCGTGAAATTGTTGGACGATTTGGCGCGCATATTCAACCCTTCTATGCCGAAGTAGATGGAATCTGCACCGCCCTGAATAGCTGCCGTCAACGATTCGTAAGAACCGGCCGGCGACATTATTTCGTAATCGTGAATATTTTTCATTTTGTGATTTTTCGAAATGCAAA
>JAUNRY010000161.1:1572-4070 GCA_030539475.1 Bacteroidia bacterium
ATTTTATCGTATCTTTGCCGTCCGAAAAATAAGTTTTCGGTTTAAATCATTAATTATTAATTCATTTTAGTATGAACAATTACGAAACCGTTTTCATTTTGACTCCCGTTTTGTCTGATGCACAGATGAAGGAAGCGGTTGAAAAATTCAAAAACCTCCTCACAGAGCAAGGGGCTGAAATTGTAAACGAAGAAAACTGGGGATTACGCAAGCTGGCTTACCCCATCGATAAAAAAACAACCGGCTTTTACACGTTTCTGGAGTTTAACGCCCAGCCAACAGTGGTTGACAGATTGGAAGTTAACTTCCGTCGCGATGAACGAGTTATTCGTTTCTTAACCATCAAGCAAGACAAATTTGCGCTGGAATATGCCGAGAAAAGAAGAAACAACAAAGGCGGTAAAAAACAGGAAGCCCGCACTCAAGAGCCGGCTAAAACAACAGCTAAAGCTGAAAAAGAAGTCGAATTAGAAGCAAAGGAGGATTAAAAAATGGCAAAACAATCAGAAATCAGGTATTTGACTCCCGTATCGGTAGATGTTAAAAAGAAAAAATATTGTCGTTTCAAAAAGAACGGAATCAAGTATATCGATTATAAAGATCCCGAATTTTTGAAAAAGTTCCTGAACGAGCAGGGAAAAATACTTCCACGCAGAATTACCGGAACATCATTGAAGTTTCAACGTCGTATTGCGCAAGCAGTTAAGAGAGCTCGTCACATAGCTTTGCTTCCATACGTAACCGATTTAATGAAATAAAAAGAAGGAGGACAACACAAATGGAAGTTATTTTAAAAGAAGATATAGCAACGTTAGGCTACAAAGACGATGTGGTGAACGTGAAAAAAGGTTACGCCCGCAATTATCTTATTCCGCAGGGAAAAGCAATAATCGCTACCGATTCATCGAAAAAGGTATTGGCCGAAAACCTGAAACAGCGCGCTCATAAAATTGAGCAAATTAAAAACGAAGCCCAGGCATTGGCCGATAAGATGGAAGGCGTTGCGCTTACCATTGGCGCCAAAACCAGTTCTACCGGAACAATTTTCGGTTCGGTAACCAATATTCAGATTGCCGATGCATTGAAAGAAAAAGGTTTTGAGGTTGATAGAAAAGTAATCGTTATCAAAGACCAGGTGAAAGAAGTTGGAAACTATACGGCTGTTGCCAAACTTCACAAAGAAGTTTCCGTGGAAATTCCTTTTGAAGTAGTAGCCGAGTAAATTTGCCCGTACTATAAAAAAAATCCCCGAAGCAGTTGTGCTATCGGGGATTTTTGTTTTACTGAAAATAAGTTTTATTTTTCCAAAATCTCTACCGTGTCTTTGGCAATGGTCAATTCCTCGTCGGTGGGGATAATAACCACTTTTACTTTGGAGGTGGGTTTGCTGATAACCACTTCCTTTGCCCGAACCGATTTGTTGAGTTCCTCGTCCAACTCAATGCCCATGTATTCCAAGTTTTTGCAGGCCGCGCTTCGGGTGCTCCACTGATTTTCTCCTACGCCGCCCGTGAATACCAGAATATCCACTCCTCCCAATACGGCGGCGTACGAACCGATGTATTTCTTGATGCGGTATTCGTACGTTTTGAGCGCGAGAATGGCTCGTGGGTTGTTTTCATTTACGGCCGTTTCAAGCTCACGCATATCCGACGAGATTCCCGAAATACCCAATACGCCCGAAAATTTGTTCAGCAACGTGGAAATACTGGATGAACTCATGTGCTCCTTGTCCATTATGTAGGAAATAAGGCCGGGATCCACATCGCCCGATCGGGTTCCCATTATCAATCCTTCCACGGGAGTCATTCCCATGCTTGTATCGATGGATTTTCCGTTTTTTATGGCCGTGATGGAGCCGCCGTTGCCGATGTGGGCGGTGATGATGCGTTGCGATTCGTAAGGAACATTCAGAAACTCACAAGCTCTTTTGGAAACATACCGGTGGCTGGTGCCGTGAAATCCGTAGCGGCGAATGCCGTATTTTTCGTAAAGCGAGTAGGGCAGCCCATACATATACGCGTAATCGGGCATGGTTTGGTGAAAAGCCGTGTCGAAAACGCTCACCTGCGGTGTGTTGGGCAGCAGTTCCTGAATGGCGTAAATCCCTTTCAGGTTGGGCGGATTGTGCAGAGGAGCCAACTCGATACAATCTTCGAGCATATCGATAACCTCTTCGGTAATGAGCACACTGGCGTTGAAACGCTCGCCGCCGTGCACTACGCGATGGCCCACGGCATCAATCTCATCCAAAGATTTTATGCATCCGTATTTTTCGCTCAGCAAAACGCCGAAAATATATTCAATGCCGGCGCGATGTTCCAGAATTTCACCTTCGAGCTGCACTTTTTGTCCATCGGGAAGCGTGAGTTTCAGAAACGAACCTTTCATCCCGATTTTTTCTACGCCGCCTTGAGCGACCACTTCGTTGCTTTCCATCTCGAAAAGCTTGTATTTTATGGAAGAACTTCCGCAATTCAGTACTAATATTTTCATGT
>JAUNRY010000161.1:4170-5448 GCA_030539475.1 Bacteroidia bacterium
AACAACATTTCCGTTCTCATCGTAAATATAAAACCCTTTTCCGGTGCGAATTCCGAGCTGGTTGGAGCGATACAGTTTCCACAACAACGGATTGGGCTTGTAGTGCTTGGCGCCAAAATCGTTGAACATGGCTTCCATGATGGTAACAAGCCGCTCAATTCCCACAATGTCGGCTACTCTGAAAACGCCAAAACGCTGTCCGTAGATAATGGTAAACGTTTCTTCGATGCTTTGCATGCTGCTCACTCTTTCGAGCAACATTTGGCAGGCTTCGTTGAGCATGGTTGTGAGCAGGCGTATGCTTATGTTTCCGTTGCTTTCGTTTACGCGGTGCGGACGGTAATTGATGAGTTGCGCGAAAATTTCCATTTTGTTGTACACCTCTTCCGATGTGTACATTCCTTTCACAATTTCAAGGATTCTCGCGTCGGGGTGCGAAACCGGAAAATAAAGGCTCACGCAACGTTCTTTGTGAGCAAGGTCTGCCGCTAATTCGCTGATAATGACGGTGGATCCGTTGGTGGCGATAATGGCGTCAGGCTCCAGAATATCTTCCAGAATCTTAAAAATGTTTTTTCGCAAAGGAGTGCTCCTGCGCCCGGTTTCCGAAAAACGGGTACACTCAATCACCAAATCGCATCCCGCAAAATCATCGTAACTCATGGTGGGCGTGATGCGGTTCATGATTACCTTCTTTTCGGTTTGGGTCAACCCCCAGTTGCTGATTTTTTGGTCCATGGTTTTGCTTAGCTCCTCCAACACATAATCGATGCGTTCTTGCGATTCCTCCATAAAAACCACTTCCATTCCTGCCGATGCGGTGAGGTTGATGATGGTTCGCCCTTCTTTTCCTGCGCCCACCACGCCTATTCTGGAAAACAGCGCTTTGTTTTCGTGACGAATATTCAGGGCATATTTTTCAATAGGTTCAATGATTAATTCACTCATTATGTTTTGATTGTTTTTTCGTTACGAGTTGCGGATTAATGACGCAACTTGTTGAGTTTATGTTGTCTGTTTTTTCATTCCTATGGCTTGATTGGCAGTAATAGCCACCATTTTATAAATATCGTCTACCGAGCAGCCGCGCGATAAATCGTTCACGGGTGCGGCCATTCCTTGCAGAATAGGGCCTACGGCCTCGGCATTTCCCAATCGCTGCACGAGTTTGTATCCGATATTTCCCGCTTCCAGCGTGGGGAAAACCAATACGTTGGCTTTGCCCGCGATAAGGCTTCCGGGAGCTTTGCTCGATCCAACCGACGGAACAAGCGCCGC
>JAUNRY010000162.1:0-1376 GCA_030539475.1 Bacteroidia bacterium
AAAGCGAGCATGTTTAATGCACAAACGCGTTTGATGCATCCAGAAAAAGTTTTATCAGGAAGAATATCGACAACACATACATGGTGATGCTTACATCTTTTACTTTTCCCGACAAAAGTTTAACGATAGTGAAACTCAACATACCGAAGATAATTCCGTTGGCAATACTGTACGTAAACGGCATAAAAATGATGGTGATAAAAGCCGGAAATCCCGCGCTTATTTCGTTGAAATTGATATCGGCTACGGAGCTCATCATAAACAACCCGATGATAATCAGCGCCGGAGCTGTTGCCGCGGCCGGAACCATCAGAAATACAGGCGCCAGAAAGAGTGCCAACACAAACATGGCCGTTGTGCTGATGCTGGTTAATCCGGTTCTTCCGCCGGCTGCCACGCCCGATGCGCTTTCTACGTAAGAGGTATTGGGGCTCGTTCCCAAAAGCGCTCCCACAAATGTTCCCAGCGCGTCGGCAAACAATGCTTTCTGCAATTGGGGAAAGCTGCCGTCTTTTTCCGATTTTCCGATTTTTGAAATTACGCCAATCAGCGTTCCCATAGCATCAAAAATATTGACCATGAGGAAAGTGAAAACAACAATCAGCATATCGAATGTAAAAATACTGCTCCATTCGAACTGAAAGAAAATGGGCTCGATGCTGGGCGGAAGCGTAATCCAGCTGCCTGTGGGCAATTGAATCATTCCCAAAAATCCGGCAAAAATGGTAGAAATAATAATCCCGATCAGGATAGCGCCGTGTACTCTTTTCACCAAAAGAACGGCAATTACCACCAAGCCCAGCAGGGCAACCCATACATTGGGGGCGGCCAGGTTTCCGAGTTGTACCAACGTAAACGGGTTTGCCGTTACAATTCCCGCGCTGTTGAGCCCTATTATCGTTATAAACAGGCCAATACCAATGGGTATGGCGTTTTTAAGCGCGACAGGAATGTTGTCCACAATAATTTTCCGGATATTGAAAATTGTAAGCAACATGAAGCAAATTCCCGACAACAAAACACCGGTCAAGGCAAATTGCCAGGTGTGTCCCATGGCAATAACTACGCTGAAAGCGAAGAAGTTGTTCAATCCCATTCCCGGCGCCTGCGCAATGGGTACATTGGCTATAAGCGCCATAAATAATGTTCCGGCAATGGCTGCCAGCGCGGTTGTGGTGAAAAGCGCCCCCCTGTCCATGCCTGTCTCCCCCAAAATTTGCGGGTTAACGGCCAGAATGTACGACATGGTTAAAAAAGTGATAATTCCCGCCAATATCTCGGTGCGGACATTGGTGCCGTTTTGATTTAGTTTGAAGATTTTTTCTAACATGATTTTATAATTTAACGTTTTGCCAATGGCTGTTAGCTAATAGCCA
>JAUNRY010000162.1:1476-4035 GCA_030539475.1 Bacteroidia bacterium
AGCCAACAGCTGTAATTAAAAGTTCCACTTGGTTGCGATGGTGGGAATAGCGTAGAATTTGCTTTCGGCAAAAGCGTTTACAAAATTATAGCTTAATTCTATCTCGCTGCCGATTGCAAAATTTGGAGTAAAGTTGTACCATATCTGGGGTTCGCTCAATAAAATTAATTTTTTATCGCCTTCTCCGGTTGCACGGTTTTTATTTTCGGTCCATAAATCTAAAAATCCGGCCAACGATACTTTACTGTTCGGAAATGCTGAGTTCCACGTCAATGTCCACTGCACATCGTGGCTGTTGGTTTGGAAAGCATTCAATTTATAGGCTAAATACGTTCCCATAAAAAAGTTGCCCAACTTAAACGGATACTGCGCACCGGCCAGATACGAACTCGGAATGGAAAAACCCGTTCCTAATCCGCCGTTATATTCCAGGTGCGGCATTAACGCGAAATCTTTGATTTTAAAAGCACGTGCAATTTCTGCATAAACCAATCCGATATTTCGTTTATCGCCGTTAAAATCGAAATCCACAAACATAAATGTAGAGCCCCATGCATCGGGTTTAAACATTTCGAAGGTGGCGGTTAAATAGTTTTTAGGGGCAACATCATCGCCGTAGAATGAGTGGCGTGGGTCGAAATGCAATTGTAAGTTTTGCGCGTTGAGCGATGCAAATGCCACTACCGACAAAGTAAAGAGAAATAATTTGCGTAACATAAATAATTAAATTTTAAAGATTGTTGAAATGAGGCGACGAAATTAACAAAAAAATACTAACTTTTTAAGCGTTGCAACCACTTTTTTGTCTTTTATATGATATCTTTTTTACTTAGCGGTTAAATTTGTATTTTTGCTCCCTAAATTAAAATTCAAACCCAGTAATATGCAAGAAAATATTTCGCAACCGTTGGTTATTTACAATACGTTGAGCAGGAAGAAAGAACTGTTCGAACCCATCAATCCGCCTTTCGTGGGAATGTACGTTTGCGGCCCTACGGTTTACAGCGACGTGCATTTGGGAAATTGCCGCACTTTTATTTCTTTCGATTTAATTTACCGGTACCTGCTCCATATCGGATACAAGGTGAGATACGTACGCAACATTACCGATGCCGGACATTTGGAAGGCGATAACGACGAAGGCGACGATAAATTTGCCAAAAAAGCCAAGCTGGAACAGTTGGAACCCATGGAAATTGTGCAGAAATACACGCTTGGTTTTCACGAGATACTGCGCATTTTCAACACGCTTCCGCCGAGCATAGAACCCACGGCAACAGGACATATAGTGGAACAGATAGAGATGATTAAGGAGATTCTGGCCGCGGGATTTGCTTACGAGATAAACGGAACGGTTTATTTCGATGTGGAAAAATACAGCAAAGAATATTCGTATGGCGTACTCACCAACCGCAAGCTCGAAGATTTGTTAGAAGGAACACGCGAACTGAGCGGGCAAGACCAGAAAAAAGGGCGTCTCGATTTCGCGCTTTGGATAAAAGCCAAACCCGAAACGCTGATGCAGTGGCCTTCGCCGTGGGGTTGGGGATTTCCCGGCTGGCACATTGAGTGCTCGGCAATGAGCGCCAAATATTTGGGCGCCACGTTCGATATACACGGCGGCGGAATGGACTTGCAAGCCACGCACCACACCAACGAAATTGCTCAGTCGCAGGCCTGCAACCATACCCGGCCGGTAAAATACTGGGTGCACACCAACATGCTCACTGTTAACGGGGCGCGAATGTCTAAAACCGCCGGAAACGGGTTTTTGCCCAATGAACTGTTCACGGGCGCCCATCCGGTGCTGGAACGCGGATATTCCCCCATGAGTGTCCGGTTTTTTATGGCGCAATCGCATTACCGCAGCACGCTCGATTTTTCGAACGAAGCGCTGCAAGCCGCAGAAAAAGGCTACGTAAAACTGATGGAAAGCATGAAGCGAATATCAAAAATTGAGCCGGCTGCCAAATCGTCGGTCAATATCGATGAAATTCGCGAAAATTGCTATGCCGCCATGAACGACGATTTCAACAGCCCTGTACTTATCGCGCATTTGTTTGAAGCCGTCAGGGTTATCAATTCGGCGGTAGATAAAACGGAGACCTTGAACGCCTCGGATATTGAAACGCTGAAATCGTTGATGCAAACCTTCGTTTTCGATGTGTTGGGGTTGATTGACGAAAGCGAAGCCAACGCCGGCGGCGAGGTAATAAACGGCTTAATGAGCTTGATTATCGATATTCGCAAAACAGCCCGCGAAAACAAAGACTGGGCAACATCCGATAAAATCCGCGACGAACTTAAAGCAGCCGGCGTGGAAATCAAAGACACCAAAGACGGCGTGGAGTGGCGGATTTGAGCAGGAAAGAACGATGCTTCACTTTCGTTTATAACCGATGTAACAAAGTTGTTTGTAAATATAAAAGGGCTTAAAACATCACTCGAAAACAAAGAATTAATTCCCAAAGTCAACGATATGAGTAACAACAGCGAAATAATTCTTTACGAAGCCAATGACGCTCTGCAACTTGAAGTGCGCATTGAAAACGAAACCGT
>JAUNRY010000162.1:4135-5431 GCA_030539475.1 Bacteroidia bacterium
AAATCGCAACGAGGCACCCAATTCCGCATTTGGGCAAACCGCATTTTGAAAGATTATCTGTTGCGCGGATACGCTGCCAACCAACGCTTTGAGCGTATTGAACAACGGTTGCACGACCACGACCAAAAGTTTGATTTGCTGATAAAAACATCGCTTCCGCCGTCGCACGGAATTTTCTTTGACGGGCAAATTTTCGATGCTCACAAATTTGTTTCCGATTTGATAAAATCTGCCGGGAAAGAAATCGCGCTCATCGATAATTACATAGACGAAAGCGTGCTGTTTCTGCTTTCGAAACGCAAGAAAGATGTTGCAGCAACTATTTTCACGGCTAAAATATCAAAACAGCTTCAATTGGATATCGAGAAATTCAACGCCCAATATCCGCCCATCGAAGTGAAAGTATTCGCCAAATCGCACGACCGGTTTCTTATTCTCGACAACAAAACGGTGTATCACATTGGCGCTTCGCTCAAAGATTTGGGAAAGAGGTGGTTCGCTTTTTCCAAAATAGGAATAAACGCGAGAGAAATTATCAAAAAATTAAGTTGAAATTCATTGTGTCTAACGGCTCATCCGCCAAAAGATAGCGTTGAACCCCTCAACAAAAAAAGTCTAATTGTTTAACAATCTATCAGTCTAACAGTCTAAAAAATATGCAAATAATAATGTCGCCCGCCAAATTAATGGATTTCGATACGCGGGAAGAAAATATAAAAACAACCAAACCGGTTTTTCCCGAAAAAACGGGTAAAGTGCTTGAAGTGTGCAAAAAACTTTCGCAAACCGATATCGCCGAAAAAATGAAAGTGAACCGCGACATAGCCCAAAAAGTGCACGGTTATTTTCAGTCGTTCAACTTAAAATCAACACCGCTTCGCGCCGCTGCGCTGGCATATAACGGAATTGCCTACAAAGGGTTGAACGCGCACGATTTCACAAAAGAAGATATCGGATTTGCGCAGAAACACCTGAATATCTTGTCCGGATTTTACGGGGTGTTGAAACCGTTTGACCGGATAAAACCCTATCGGCTGGAATTTTCCCGAAAAATTCAACCAAAAGGTTACGGCAGCCTGTATGATTTTTGGCAAAACGACGTGAATGGCTACCTGGCAGAAAGGCTGAAAAAAGACGAAAAAGTCATCATCAATGTAGCTTCCAAAGAATATTCAAAAGCAGTCAACAAAAAGCTGTTGCCTAAAGGCACAAGGATTATCGAAATAAACTTTCTTCAGCAGGAAAACAACGACTTTAAGCAAATTGTAGTCCATTCCAAAAAGGCGCGTGGCCTGA
>JAUNRY010000163.1 GCA_030539475.1 Bacteroidia bacterium
GGAAGCAACATCCCCTATTACCTGCTTTTCGATAAAAACGGCGTTATGGTAGATTTCGGGCTTCATTTAAGGCCAAGCGAACCTCATACAAAGAAGTCGATGGAGAAACTGTTGGGAAAGAGCCCGCGCTGAAAAAACAGGCGCGTTGGGACAATAGCCAACAGCTAACAGCCAAAAGCCAATTTTTTTTTGTATTTTTGCAACCCAAACTGTAACAAAATTACACTACAAAAAACCGACAACAGTATGCTCAAACACATCGTACTTTTTCAATTGGCCGAAGAGGCCGAAGGGAATTCAAAAGCCGAGAACGCGGCCATCATCAAACAACTGCTGGAAGCGTTAAAAGACTCCATTCCGGAGATAGTGAAAATGGAAGTATCCATAAACCATCCCGATGCTCCGGCGGGCAACTACGACATCGTGCTCGAGAGTGAATTTAAAAACCTTACCGATCTGCAAACCTACACTTCGCACCCCCGGCACCTGAAAGCAGCAGAATTCATCGGCAAAGTACGCACGGCACGGGCAGCCATCGACTACGAAATTTAAGCGGTTTACGGCCGCTTTTTTGTTTACTAAAAAAACGAAAAACGGTTGGCGGAACGGCAATTTTTCCGTATATTTGTTCGATTTTTTAGCCACCACGCTAATATGAATAAATTACTAATTTTCAGAGAGATATTTTAAAGAAAAAAAATGACAGAAGAAGAAAAAAAATCGGCAAGCGGTAATTACTCCGCGCAAAACATTCAGGTACTCGAAGGGCTGGAAGCGGTACGCAAACGCCCCGCCATGTATATTGGAGATGTAGGCGAAAAAGGATTTCACCACCTTGTTTATGAGGTGGTTGATAACTCCATCGACGAGGCGCTTGCCGGCTATTGTACAGAGATAAATGTAACCATAAACGAAGATAATTCAATTACCGTAACCGACAACGGACGCGGAATTCCCGTTGATTATCACGAGAAAGAACAAAAATCGGCCCTGGAAGTGGTGCTCACCGTGCTTCATGCCGGAGGCAAATTCGACAAGGGAACCTACAAGGTTTCAGGCGGTTTGCACGGTGTGGGCGTATCGTGCGTGAACGCGCTATCGCAATACCTGAAAGCCGAAATTCACCGCAACGGAAAAATTCACGTGCAGGAATATTCGCGCGGAAAACCCTATTCCGATGTGCAGGTAACGGGAAAAACCGACAAAACGGGAACCGTGATCACGTTCAAACCCGACGAAACAATTTTTATCGTTTCAGAATACCGCTACGATATCTTATCTACCCGCCTGCGCGAACTGGCCTTCCTGAACGCGGGCGTAACGCTGACACTGACCGATTTAAGAAACCCCAGGGAAGACGGAACGTTTAAAACAGAACGTTTTTATTCCGAAAGCGGGCTGGAGGAATTCGTTCGCTATATCGACAAAGCCAAGGAGCCGCTCATTTCGGAACCCATCCACATCGTTACCGAAAAGAACGGAATCCCCATCGAAATAGCCATGACGTACAACTCCACGTACAACGAAAACATTTTCTCCTACGTGAATAACATCAACACTATCGAAGGAGGAACCCACCTGACCGGTTTCCGCAGAGGGCTTTCGCGCACGCTGAAAAAATACGCCGAAGATTCCAAAATGCTCGACAAAGTGAAAGTGGAAATTAGCGGCGACGATTTTCGCGAAGGCCTCACAGCCGTACTGTCGGTTAAAGTAGCCGAGCCGCAGTTTGAAGGGCAAACGAAAACCAAACTGGGAAACAGCGAGGTTATAGGAGCCGTGGATCAGGCCATTGGCGAGGCGCTGAACAATTACCTGGAAGAGCACCCCAAAGAGGCGAAAATAATTGTAGAGAAAGTTATTTTGGCGGCAACGGCACGCCACGCGGCGCGCAAAGCACGTGAACTCATTCAACGCAAATCGCCGTTATCGGGAGGAGGGCTTCCGGGCAAACTGGCCGACTGTTCCGATAAGGACGCTTCAAGATGCGAGATTTTTATCGTGGAGGGAGATTCGGCCGGCGGAACCGCCAAACAAGGGCGCGACCGCGTGTTTCAGGCTATTCTGCCGTTGCGCGGAAAAATCCTGAACGTTGAAAAAGTGATGACGCACCGCGTTTTCGAGAACGAAGAAATCCGAAACATCTACACCGCACTGGGCGTAACCATTGGCACGGATGAAGACTCCAAGGCGTTGAACATCGATAAGCTCCGTTACCACAAAGTGGTGATTATGACCGATGCCGACGTGGACGGAAGCCACATTGCCACGCTTATTCTCACGTTCTTTTTCCGATACATGAAGCCGCTCATCGAAAACGGCTACGTGTACATTGCCACTCCGCCGCTTTATTTGTGCAAGAAAGGAAAAATTGAAGAATATTGCTGGGACGAACGCCAACGCCAGGCATTTATCGATAAATATGCCGACGGAAACGAAAACGCCGTCCATTCGCAACGCTACAAAGGATTGGGTGAAATGAATGCCGAGCAGCTTTGGGAAACAACCATGAATCCCGATAAGCGTACGCTCCGCCAGGTAACCATCGAAAACGCGGCGGATGCCGATATGATTTTCTCCATGCTGATGGGCGAAGAAGTTGCGCCGCGCCGCGAGTTCATTGAAGAAAATGCCACATACGCCAACATTGACGCGTAAATGCAGGCAGCAGATACGGGCATCGGATTTCAGGCAATAAAAAAACCTAAATCCGGTGTCCCATTTATCCATCACAATTCGTAAATCGTAAATCGTAATTCGTAAATCCCACATAACTCTATATGTTTCAACCTCCCAAACTAAAAATCGGCGATAAAGCCGTAATTCTTTCACCCGCCGGAAAAATTGACTCGGAACCGGTGGAAAAGGCTGCCGATATATTGCGCGACTGGAAGTTGAAAGTTGAGGTTTCCGAAAACGCGCTGTGCCGCACCGGACGTTTCAGCGGATTTGTGGAACAACGATTATCGGATCTCCAAAAAGCGATGGATGACCCGCAGGTGAAACTAATTCTCTGCTCGCGTGGCGGATACGGAGCCATGCATCTGCCGGACAAACTCGATTTCACGGGCATAAAGCAACATCCCAAATGGGTGATTGGTTACAGCGACATAACCGTTCTGCACGCCGCTTTGCAAAACAACGGAATCATGTCCGTTCACGGGCCCATGGCCAAGCATTTTGCCGATGAGGGCCCTGCCGATATTTCCGTTCGTTACACAAAAGCCCTTCTGTGCGGTGAACCGCTTATCTACGATATTCCCGTTACAAATTACGCCCGCCTCAACAACGAAGGCATCGCCGTTGGCAGGCTGTTTGGCGGAAATCTTTCTGTTTTTTGCGGTATTCTTGGCACAAAATTTGCCAAAATACCCAAAAACGGAATTTTATTTATCGAAGATATCGGCGAAGAACCTTACAAGGTGGACAGATACATCCATCAGTTGAAGCTCGCGGGTGTTTTTGAAAGAATATCGGGGTTCATGGTGGGGCAGTTCACCGATTATACCGAAGACAACGATATGTACGCGGCGCTTCACGAATCCATTGCCCAGGTTGTGGGCGAGTATAACTTTCCGGTTTGTTTCGATTTTCCGGTTGGGCACGTTAAACGTAATTTCCCGCTCGTGATGGGAAAAAGAGCAAAGCTCTCCGTAAAAGAGAATCAAATAATTTTCAAACAAATTTAACACAAAAAAGATGGAACTTTCAACAGAACTCATATTACTTATCGGTTCTTTTCTTTTTTTCGTTAGCATGGTGGTTGGCAAAGCCGGACACAAATTTGGTGTGCCGGTGCTGTTGCTTTTCTTGCTGGTGGGAATGGTTTCCGGAGGAGACGGATTTGGTGTCCGTTTCGAAAACATACAGATAGCGCAAGCCATCGGAACCGTATGTTTAACCATTATACTTTTTTCCGGTGGGTTAGACACTAAATTCTCGCAAATAAGGCCGGTTATAAAACCCGGAGTTATTTTGGCTACATTGGGAGTTTTTGTAACTGCCGTTATCACGGGAGTGTTCATTTGGTGGCTGTCCGATAAAGTTTATGTAGGTTTGGGCATTGGTTTTTTAACCGCTTTGCCGCTGGCCTCCACCGTTTCGTCAACCGATTCCGCTTCGGTTTTCGGTATCCTGCGTTCCAAAGGCCTATCGCTTAAAAACAACCTTCGCCCCATGCTGGAACTGGAAAGCGGTAGCAACGACCCCATGGCTTATTTGCTTACCATAACCCTCATCAGTATAATTAATGTGGGCGGAGACCCCAACTACCTGATGGTGTTGGTAAACATACTTATCCAGCTCACGGTGGGCACGTTGCTGGGATATTTTATGGGGAAATTCGCTGTTATAGTTATCAACCGCATCCGCATGGATAACGCTTCGCTGTATCCTATTTTGCTGCTGATTACCGGAATATTTATTTTCGCGGTTACCTATTATTTGGGCGGAAACAGCTACCTGGCAGTTTATATTGCCGGCCTGGTACTCGGAAATTCCAGGTTCGCGCACAAGCGTACCTCCATGAATTTTATGGACGGCTTTGCCTGGATGAGCCAGATTCTGCTGTTCTTAACATTGGGATTGCTGGTAAATCCCAGCGAATTGATACCTGTGCTGGTGCCGGGTATTATCATTGCTTTTTTCATGATATTTATAGCCCGCCCCATAACGGTTTATCTTTGCCTGATTCCTTTCCGCAGAATATCGTTTCGCGATAAAGCGTATATTTCCTGGGTTGGCCTGCGCGGAGCCGTGCCCATAATTTTTGCCATTTTGCCGTTGGCGGCCAATGTTCCCGGCGCCAGAACGATTTTTAATATCGTATTCGTTATCACCATCGTATCGTTGCTTATTCAGGGAACTTCGCTTCCCATGGTGGCAAAATGGCTGGGATTGGCCGAAATGCCCGATAAGTACAAAAAGTTCGAAGATTTTGATGTGGAATTTTCCGAAGACATAAAGTCGGCAATGACGGAAATTATTATTACCGCCGAAACATTGGCACACGGAAAGAATCTCATGGAGATGCCTTTGCCCGATAAAACACTGGCGGTTATGGTGAAACGCGGCGACCGGTTTTTTGTGCCCACCGGACAAACGGAATTGCACGAATCCGATAAATTACTGGTTATTTCCGACGACGAGGAAGCCTTGAAAGAAACGTATAAAAATATAGGAATTTCTAATTTTACGTATCAGAGAAATAAATAGAAGTTGCAATTTACGATTTACGATTTACAATTTGAGATTTGGGAGTTAGAATTTGATTATCTTATCGTCTATCAGTCTTAGCTCTTTGCTCTTTGTGTTTCAACGCGTCAGACGGGCAATCCGTTCAGACGCTACGCTACGGCAAACATTTCAACGCAAAAGTCTTGGTTCTAATGTCTTGGCTCTTGGCTCTAAAATT
>JAUNRY010000006.1 GCA_030539475.1 Bacteroidia bacterium
CGCTTTTAACACAAATACTACCGCGTATGGGACGAATACTTTTGTTTTCACTTATTTTATAAACGGGTTCCACACACAAATGACAAAATTATTGTGTAATTTTGTACGGATTATAATTTCAAGTACAATAAAATAAAAATTTTTGCTTCATGAGAAAATGGCGCATTGAAGATTCGGAAGAATTATACAACATAAACGGTTGGGGCAACGGATATTTTTCCATAAACGAACAAGGAAATGTACAGGTTACTCCGCGCAAGCAATCGGGTGGTTCGGTAGATTTAAACAACTTGATGCGCGAGCTTTATCTTCGCGATGTGGCGGCCCCCGTATTGGTGAGGTTCCCGGAAATTCTGGATAACCGAATCGAAAAAATCTCCACGTGTTTTGAAATCGCGGCCAAAGAATACGGTTATGAGTCGCAAAACTACATTATTTATCCCATCAAGGTGAATCAGATGCGCCAGGTGGTGGAAGAAATTGTAACGTACGGAAAACGGTTTAACATTGGCCTGGAAGCGGGCTCCAAGCCGGAGCTGCACGCCGTTCTGGCCATTAACGAAAGCGAAGAATCCATCATTATCTGCAACGGCTACAAAGACGAGAGCTATATAGAACTGGCTTTGCTGGCGAAGAAAATGGGCAAAGAGGTTTTTATCGTGATTGAAAAACTCAACGAGTTGGAGCTAACCCTTGAAGTTGCCAAACGGCTGAAAGTGAAGCCCAACATCGGAATTCGCGTAAAACTGGCGAGTTCGGGAAGCGGAAAATGGGAAGAGTCGGGCGGCGACGCAAGCAAATTCGGCTTGAATTCCAGCGAATTGCTCGAAGCGCTGGAACTGCTCAAACAACACAAAATGACCGATTGTTTCCGATTGATTCACTTCCACATCGGCAGCCAGATAACCAAAATACGGCGCATAAAAACCGCTTTGCGCGAGGCTTCGCAATTCTACGTGCAGCTTCATAGGTTGGGTTTCAAGATTGAATTTGTGGATATCGGCGGCGGACTGGGCGTGGATTACGACGGCACACGCTCATCGTACAGCGAAAACAGCATCAACTACTCCATTCAGGAATACGTGAACGACTCTGTTTTTTCGTTCGTAGATGCGGCCAACAAAAACGAAATACCGCACCCCAAAATTATTACCGAATCGGGACGGGCGCTTACGGCGCACCACTCGGTGCTTATTTTTGAAGTACTGGAAACCGCCACGCTTCCCGAGTGGAGCGACGAGGTGGAAATTCAGGAAGAAGACCACGAACTGGTGAAAGAACTGTACAAAATCTGGGACAACCTTTCGCATCCGCGCATGCTGGAAGCCTGGCACGACGCGCAGCAGATAAGGGAAGAGTCGCTCGATTTGTTCAGCCTGGGGATGCTCGATTTAAAAACGCGCGCACAAGTGGAACAGTTGTATTTTTCCATTATCCGCGAAATAAATATCACGATAAACCGTGCGAAGCACGCTCCGGAGGAGTTGCGACAGCTTTCGTCGTTGTTGCCGGATAAGTATTTCTGCAATTTTTCGTTGTTTCAGTCGCTGCCGGACTCGTGGGCAATTGATCAGGTTTTCCCCATCATCCCCATCCACCGGTTGCATGAGAAGCCGGAACGGACAGCTACTCTACAGGATATAACGTGCGATTCCGACGGAAAAATTGCCAGTTACACGGCGCAGGGCGGTTTTCATCGGTCGTTTCTGCCGGTACATTCGCTCAAGAAAAACGAATCGTACTACATCGGGGTGTTCTTAGTGGGCGCGTATCAGGAAATTTTGGGCGATTTACACAACTTGTTCGGCGACACCAATGTGGTGCACGTGGTAACCGACGAAAACACCGGATACAAAATAGAACAGGTGATTGACGGAGAATCGGTGGCCGAAGTGCTGGAATACGCCCAGTACAACGCCAAAAAACTGGTTAGAACCGTGGAAACATGGGTGATGAGTTCGGTGAAAAAAGGAAAAATATCGGTGGAAGAAGGGAAAGAATTTCTCTCCAATTACCGCTCCGGATTGTACGGGTATACGTATTTGGAGTGAGGAGGCTCGGTAAAAAGATGATAGAGAAGTTTAGGTAACTTTTTCCTCAATAAAAACAATTCACACGAGGGTGTCGGTCAAAACCGATATCCTCGTGTGTTTTATTATTAAGAAACCTCTGATAACGGAAAAGATATATCTGGGATGTTCAAAAAAGTTCGGAAAACAGGAAATTGACACAAACTATAAGCATTAAAAATGATTGATAGGATAGCTTGAAACCGGACTGAAATGTAAATAGAAATGCCAGCAAAGTACTGCCAAAACTAAAAATGGGCTCCGGCAACAAGGGATAAATGGGCGGAGCAACATCGTGCAACTGTTTAGGGCAATTGAAACTCCAACGTTAGCAAATTTCCATAATTCAGTTTTTTTTCTTTAATTTGTGTTTCATTAAAACAGAAGCACGTGAAATCAAAAAACGAAATAGAAGCTATTTACAACACGTATGTAGATAACCTCTATTCGTATGCTTTTGCATTGGGGTTTAAAAAACACGTGATCATGGATGCAATTCACGACGTTTTTTGCAAATTGTGTACCGAAGACAAATCGTTTGGCGACGTTGTATCCGTTCAATCGTATTTAACAAAATCACTGAAAAACAGATTGATTGATATTTACAAATCTCAGAAAATCAAAATTGACATTGCATCGTCAAATGTAGAACTCATTCTGTCTCATACCGAAACGGCCGAAGACAAACTAATAACCGCCGAAGATGAAAACAAAATAAAACAAACGGTTAATGAAATGATTCAGTCGCTCAGCCCCCGACAACAGGAAATAATTATTCTGCGCTATGTGGAAAACCTCTCCTACGAAGAAATATCGCTAAAAATGAACATCAGCTACTCTTCGTGCCGCAAGCTCATGCACAAAGCCGTGGAAACCCTACGCATAAAATATCCGTTTTTTGCCTTATATCTATTGCTCATTTAAAAGAGAACATTCGCATCAGACTGATGCAATTCCACCTCAATATGTTAAAAAGTAAAAGTTTTTCCATTTTTTAGGGAACAAAATAAAACCCGTGTCGTCTTCAAGCAAAACCCCTATTATCCGTAAAACGGTTTTTGCTTATGACAACCTCTAAAAATCCGGGCTATAAAAGCTATATCGAACTTCTACAAGACAAAACCTTTGTTCAGTGGCGTATCGCGCCATCAGAAGAGGTTGCAAATTATTGGGAGAACATTATCGAGAATAATCCTCAACTAAAGATAGAGACATTAAAAGCCGACAACTATCTAAAAAAACATTTTTCTGAAGAAAATCAGTTAACAGATAAAAACAAAGCGGAGCTTTTTAACAGCATCGCGGATTTTATTTCGAAAAAACAGAAGAGCCGCCCCGCACTGATAAAGCTACTCCCCTATGTTATAGCGGCTTGTATTGTAGTTTTTGTGGCCGGAGGGTTATTTCTGCACCAGCTGTACAAAAAACAAAATACCCCATTAACTACGTTAGTGGAAGGAAACACGCAAACTCCCGAAGACATCCGCCTGATAACCGGCAACACAATCTCCACTTTTAAGCAGGATATTGAAATAAAAGTAGAAAACGGAATAGCCTTTATTGACGAAGGAAGCCAAAACGAAAAGAAAATAGAAATTGAAGACGCCACAACCGTCAATAAACTGATTGTGCCATACGGAAAACGTTCAAAAATACAACTTCCCGACGGCAGCATCGTGTGGCTGAACTCCGGCACCACGCTTGAGTTCCCTTCGGAATTTGCCGGAGAAAAGCGGGAAATACACCTTCAAGGAGAAATATACATAGAAGTGGCGACGGATAAAGACAGTCCGTTATACGTCCACACTCCCCGGTTCAGTGTTGAAGCATTGGGCACTGCGTTCAATGTATCGGCATACAATCCGCTTGAATTAGCCGCCGTGTTGGTGGAAGGACGCATTAACGTTCACTCAAATAACAACAAAAAAGAAGTATTGCCCAATGAAATAGCCATCATTGACGAAATGGGCAACATTTCCACAAAACAAACACAAACGGAAAGTTACACAAGCTGGAAAAACGGCTACCTCTTATTCGAAGATACGCCCATAGCAATGGTGTTAACACAAATAGAACGCTATTACAACCTGAAATTCAGGTATGCGCAGAACAGCAGCCTGCAAAACATTACGTGTACCGGCAAACTATACTTGTCTGACAATATAGACCACATAATGCGTTCGATGTCGTTGCTCACAAACACCACATACACGCGAAAAGGCAATGCAATTATTCTCACAAACGAACAATAACAACTTATTGAAACCAAATTTTGTAATTTTTTTCACCAAACAGTGTTAATTTTTATTTGTATGAAGCATTTTTTAAATAATAAACAAAACCGATTCTGCACTCAGAAGCACCTGAGAAAGATTCCGGTATTGCTGCTATTGTTTTTATCTGTTTCATATACATCGTTGCATTCTCAGAACAACTTCACATTGAAAATGAAAGATGTTTCGCTTCGGCAAATTTTTAACGAAATTGAGAAAAAAAGCGATTATGTATTCTTGTTTTCAAACAGCCTCAGAGACGAAGCCGACAGAAAAACAGATATAGATGTTTCCTCAAAAAACATAGAAGAAGTGCTGGCAATTATTACAAAAAACACAAATATTGTATATGAAATTCTGGGGAAACAAATCATACTCTACAAAAACAACCACAACATCGATGAAAAGGAAGAAAATAAATTCACCCGGCCCCCGCAATCTACCGTGGCCATTAGCGGCAAAGTAAGGGATGAAGATGGACACGAAATTCCCGGAGTTGCCGTAATTATTGCCGAAACCAGGCGGGGAACGGCAACCGACGAACAAGGAAACTTCAGCCTGAACCTCTTTCCCAACGAAAAAACGTTGATTTTTTCGTGCGTGGGAATGAACAGGGTGATAACCGCGGTAAGAAACCAAACTGAATTTAATATAGTACTCAAATACGACCACGAATTACTGCACGAGCTTATCGTAACCGGCTACCAAACCATTTCCAGAGAACAAGCTACCGGCTCGTTTGTTTCCATAAGCCCTCAGGCTTATAAGGGAAAATTACAAACAGACATTATTTCAAGGCTTGAGGGGTTGGTGCCGGGATTGGTTAAAAGCCCGGAAGGCAGGCTTTCCCTGCGCGGCATTGTTTCCCTGAAGGGAGATACACAACCTCTTTTCGTGGTTGACGGAACACCGTTTGAAGGCAATATAAAAAGCATAAACCCCTCCATTATCGAAAACATCACCGTGTTGAAAGACGCGGCAGCCGCTTCCATCTATGGCGCCAGGGCGGCCAACGGAGTTATTGTTATTTCCACAAAAAAAGGCCCCGCAGATGGGAAAACTCACATTTCCTACGATGGAAGCGTAAGAATTACTTCAAAACCCAACTTCGATTACCTGAATTTAATCAATAGCAAAGAACTGGTTGATTTGCAAGTACACGGGTTCAAGTATCACCAGGATTCCTGGCACACCCAAAACCCCAGGCTGGCGCTGAATCCCGTGCTCGAACTGCTTTATAAGCACAAAGCCAGGTTAATTACGGGCGACGAGTTAAACCAAGGATTAAACGCATACAGAGCCTTAGACAACCGCGAGCAATTGAAAGAAGAATTTCTACGCACCGCAATCACACAGCAGCACAACCTCACGTTTGCCGGCGGAAACGAAAAAAACCGGCACTTCGCCTCATTGAATTACCTGAGCAACCAAGACACCCGCCGGCACATAAAGAAAGACGAGCAAATAGGATTCACTTTCAGAAACAACTCCCACTACTTCAACTGGCTGACATCCGATTTCGGCGTAGCGGGAAGTTTCAACACCTTTGCATCGGAAGAAGGAATGGGCGATTTAACCCGGTTTCTGGAGTACACTCCCACGTATTATATGCTGAGAGACCACACAGGAGAACCTCTTGAAGTAATTTTAACAAAATCGCAGCAAGAATTACAGCGTCTGAGAGACATCGGGCTAAAAGATGAAAGCTATAACCCGATAAGAGACAGAGGAGAAGAAACCCAACTAAATAAAAGCAATTATTTCAGAATACACGCCGCGCTGAACCTTAAATTCACCGAAAACCTCAATATGGATATAAACTACCAGACCGAGTTCACATCGGGAAAAGAAAAACGGCTGTTCACAGAACATTCTCATTACATGAGAAATATGATTAACGATGCGGCGCAATACAACCCCGAAACAAAAAAAATAACCTACAACATTCCCGAAGGAGGGCATTTAAGGGAAAGACGATTCGACACCTATTCCTACACCCTGCGCACGCAGTTGAATTACACCAAAAACATATCCGTCCATTACTTCTCTGGACTGCTGGGCGCGGAACGACGCCTGGTAAGAAGCGCCGGAACAAATGCTTATTTTTTCGGGTACGACGACACAGGGCTGGGGCACAAACTCGTGAACCCGCGCGGAATGGCTCCCTTGATGGGAACCGAATCCGTATTCGGGGATTTTTACTTCTACCCACACGCTTTTCAGAACGTAACACACACCGACGACCGCTTTGTATCGTTCTACGCAAACGCAGCCTATTCTTTCGCCGGAAAATACAAACTAACAGGCAGCATACGCACCGACCAGTCAAACCTCTTCGGCACCGACCCCAGCCACCAATACCGCCCCCTGTGGTCATTGGGCGCGGGTTGGAACGTAACGCGCGAGTCCTTTATGCAATCACAAAACATTGTTTCCACATTAGAAATGAGAGCTTCTTACGGAATCGGTGGAAACATTCCAAAAGATGTGGGGCCGTATTTAACGTTAACAGGCCCGGAATACAGCCAATGGCACGATGATTTTGAGTTATACATGCAACAACCTCCCAATCCGCTTTTGCGATGGGAAAAAACAGCCTCCACAAACCTGGGGCTCGATTTCGGGTTTTTAAACAACCGCATTGCGGGAAGCATCGATTTTTACAACAAAAAAACCACCGACCTGCTGGGGTTCAGAGAAACAGACGACACGCGTGGTTGGGAAAGGCAAATGCTCAATTACGGCGCGATGAAAAACACGGGAATGGAATTTTCGTTGCATACACTCAACATTGACACCGGAAATTTCGTATGGAATACCACCCTCAACTTCAGCTACAACAAAAACCGGCTTATGGATGTGGATGACGCGGATATGAGCGTTTTCGGGTACCTGCGAGACAATGTTTTCGTAAAAGGATATCCCGCGTACAGTTTATTCGGCACGCGCTTTGCCGGGCTCGATTCAATGAGAGGAGAACCTTTGTATTACGACAGCCTTAACGAAAAACACGCCGAACTCACTTCCGTAAACGATTTGGTGTACAAAGGCACCACCGTACCGCCCTATCACGCCTCGTTTACGAGCAACTTTAATTACAAAAACCTGGGGCTCTCGTTCCTCTTTGTTTATTACGGCGGCCACGTAATCCGAAACGTAGCAAGCCCTTACCTCAGTTATGCCCCCACCCACAACGTAACAAAAGAAATTCTGAATATTTGGAAAGAACCGGGTGACGAAAAAAATCCCCTGGCCACACCCGCTTTCACCGGCACATACGTTTTTCCTGAAATGGAAATGCTGTGGTATGCTGCCGACAGGCATGTATTGGAAGGAAATTACATTAAACTACGAGACATTTCCTTAACGTATAGTTTTGGAAAAAATTTGCTTTCGAACCTGAAAATTGAATCGATGATGGCAGCCCTGCAAATTCAAAATGCGGCATCGTGGTACGCCAACAATAAGAACTTCGACCCCGAAACAGCATCGATAAACGAATACACGGGAGCAGGATTAAAAAGCCTGCCCATTCCAGCTTCATACACGCTGGGCTTGTCCGTAAATTTTTAAACGCACCGAAAATGAAAAAGCAGATACTGATATTTTTTCTACTTGCAGGGTTGGCCGGATGCGATAAATTTCTGGATATAAAGCCCAAAGGAGAAGTAATTCCCGAAACCGCGAAAGATTTCGATAATTTACTAAACAGCCAGTTCTTGGTAATCGGAGCAGAAGTGTACCCCAACATTATGACCGATGACGTACATATCCCTACAGTTGATGAATATGGAATAACCGGAATAAACACCATAAACCGGTACACGAAAAACTTATACACTTTTCAGAAAGAAGTTTTCGGCGAATCGGAAAGCGATAACTACTGGAGCAGGTCATACAACCGCATATACAACTACAACACTATCATAGAACGGGTTCTATCGGCCACACACGGCACAGAATCCGAAAAAAGAGCCCTCCGGGCGGAAGCGCTCGTGGGCAGAGCTTTCGACTACCTGATGCTGGTTAACGCGTATGCAAAACATTACGATGCAAACACAGCCAAAACCGATTTGGCCGTACCGCTCATCCTCACCGGAAACGTACCCGACGGAACCCTCACCCGCGCCACCGTGGAGGAAATATACCAACAAATAAAAAATGATTTGACCGAAGCCGAAGAATTCCTGCCGGAAAATCCCAAAACAAACACTTTCAGAGCATCTGCAAAAGCAGTAAAAGGCATATTTGCCCGCATGTATTTGTATTTGGGCGAATACGAAAAAGCCTTGAGTTACGCCAACTCACTGTTGACATCGCATCCCTACCTGTTAGATTTAAAATCCTACCATATTTCCCGCAATCCCGAAGTTGCCCATTGGCACGGGCGCATCATCAACTACCCTTACGGGAAAGACAATAAAGAAAGCATCTACCTGAAATTTCCGCCCAACGAGTACGGGCTGAGCATGTCAGTGTTTGTTTCGCAGGAATTGCTGAACCTGTATGACCTGAAAAACGATAAACGCGCACTCCTCTATTTCAGCAACAAGTTTTACGGATGGCCCATGGAAGGCTACGCCTATATGCCTTACATATACGTAAACGTGGGAATATCAACACCGGAGATATACCTGATTGCCGCCGAGTGCGAGGCGCGCATCGGTAACAAAAACAGGGCGTTGCAACTAATAAACACACTCAGAGACCACCGTATTTTAAACAATGTCCCGCTCACGGCCGGCACAAACGAGGAAGTTCTGAAACTGGTATTGGATGAGCGCAGGCGGGAATTACTCATGGGAGTCAGCCGTTTTATCGATTTGCGAAGGCTCAACAGAGAACCCCGGTTCGCGAAAACAATCACACGCGTTATTGAAGAAATGAAACCCATAGAAATAACCGAAACTGATAAAGAAACCGGAGAAAAATACTCCTATACCGTTTACGAAAAAACCGGCAAGGAGGATACTTACACTCTCGAAGCCAACAGCCCCCGATACGTACTGCCCATTCCGCCTAAAATTTTAAGGTTCAATCCCGGAATGCCGGATAACGAACGATAAAAACAATACAATAAACCTGTTATATATATGAATATTAAATTAAAAAAGAAACAAAAAATGAAAACGAAATCAACCACAGTAAAAAACATACTTTCGGGTATGCTTCTTTTACTCGCCTCGGCGCTGATGCTGTCGTGCACTCAAAAGTCGGGCTACACCATCACCGGCGAAATCGACCCGCAAATGTTTTCGGTAGACTCCATTTACCTATATCGTTCCGATGCCACTCCCTTTGCATCGGCACCCGTTAAAGACGGCAAGTTCACACTCAAAGGGCATGTAGAAAAAGTGGAAAAAGCCATGATTGGAAACATCGGGCAACAGTTCGCCACAAACATCATCATAGAAAACGGACAGCAATACGAACTCCTCATTAAAGACGATATGATATTGCTCAAAGGCGGCGATATTCAGGAAAAAGTATTGGGGTTCGTGAACAGCGAAGAATACAAGAACGCCGTGAGAAATTACAACGAAACCGGCGAAGCGTTATTGGAAGATTATGATGAAAACGACAAAGAAAGAGCCGAAGAAATTGAACTTATTTTGGATGAAAAAGGCAATAAGGTGCTGGAAATAGAAAACGCGCACTTTGCCAGGCTTATAGAAGGCAATGAGCCCACAATTGTGAAGCTGCTTGCCCTCACCGAAACGCAAGATTGGAGAAACTATCCGGTTGAAAAACGCAACCAACTGCTCGATGAATACGAAAAAGAACTGGGACAAAACGAACTGATTGACGAGTACAGAGACTATCTTTCGGGCGAGGAAGAACTCCTTGCTGCCGCACAAGGCGTTTCAGTTGGAAACCCCTACATCAACATCACGGCGCAAACCCGCGAAAAACAGCCGGTGGAGCTTGCCAATGTAATAGCCGGCAACAAATACACCCTGCTCGAGTTCTGGGCATCGTGGTGCGGCCCCTGCCGGGCAGAAATTCCTCACCTCAAAAGAGTGTACGAAAAATACAAATCAGAAGGCTTTGAAATTTACGCCATTTCGGTTGACGACGAAGAAGCCGATTGGCTGAAAGCGCTCGATGAAGTAAATACCCCGTGGATAAACGTACGCAACGCCGAAGGATTTAACGGCGGAGCGGTGAAATCATACGGAATACAAGGCGTTCCATCCAGCTTCCTTATCGATAAAGAAGGAAACATCGTAGCCTCCATGGATCAATTGAGAGGCGAAGAAATGGACAAAGTTATGGAAGGCCTGTTTTAAAAAAAAGATGACGTGATACTTTTTTGTTTTCCCCCACCTGAAAGAGGGCCGAAAGGCTGAGACGAAGATTCCTCGGCTTTGAAAACCCTCTTCAGGAAAGGGCGGAAAAAGAGAAAACCGAAAAAAAAATTATTCAACAACAAACAAAACAACATTTAATACAACTAAGAAAATGAAAAAAAAATCAACCGTTTTAAAAAACATGCTGTCAGGTATTATTATACTCGCAGCCGTTACGCTGATGTCGTGCAACGCCAACAAATCGGGCTACACCATTACAGGAACAATAGACCCCGATGTAATTTCTTTCGATTCAATATACCTTTACAATCAAAAAATGGAAACCATAGCCTCGGCGCCCATGCAAGACGGCCGGTTTGAAATGAAAGGAAAAACAGAACAGCCTCAAAAGCTGGTGATCGGAAACATTGCAGCCAATTTCGGGTTAGAAATTATTCTCGAAAACGCAACGTACACCATGGTAGTAAACGATGACGAGTTCTCGCTCAAAGGCGGAAACATTCACGACAAAGTGATGGGATTCAACAACAACGCGGAATACAACAATGCATTGGAGGAATACCACGCAGCCGAAGATGAATTTTTTGCCATAGACGAAAAAGACACCGCAAAACTGAAAGTGGCCGAAGTGGAAATGGACGAAAAAGCCAAAGCCGTGATGAAAATACAAGACGACCATTTCCGCCGCCTATTGGAAGGAAACGAACCCACACTCACCAAGCTGTTTGCACTGAATCAATCGCAAGACTGGAGAGGATATCCCATAGAAAAACGCCTCGAACTGCTCGACACGTATGAAAAAGAACTGGGCAAACACGAACTCATTGACGAGTACAGGCAATACCTCACCACGGAAGAAGAACTCACTGCCGCCGCCGAAACAGTTGCCGTGGGCCAGCCCTTCATTAACATTGCAGCGCAAACACGCGATAAAGAAACAGTGGAACTTGCCCGTGTAGTATCTGAAAACGAATACACACTGCTCGATTTTTGGGCATCGTGGTGCGGGCCGTGCAGAGCCGAAATGCCTCACCTCAAAAAAGAATATGAAAAATACAAAGACAAAGGATTTGAAATTTACGCCATCTCACTCGACGACAAAGAATCCGATTGGTTAAAAGCACTCGACGAAGAAAATACGCCGTGGATAAACGTACACAATGCCGAAGGCTTTAACGGCGAAGTAGTAAAACTATACGGCATACAAGGCATTCCATCCGCTTTTCTTATCGATAAAGAAGGCACCATTGTAGCCTCTAACGATGATGTAAGAGGCGACGATTTAGCAACATTACTGGAAAGCCTCCTGAAATAAGCATTTACAGCCGGCTGCGTCTTTCTTCCCCCGCGGAATAAATTATTCAACGAGCCAAAAACATTTTTTAAATTATTAAATAATGAAAAAAACAACATCCTTCACCTCTGCCCTTGCCCTGCTCATTGCGCTTGCAATGGTAGCGGCATCGTGCACACAAACAAAAAAAGAAACAGGATACAAAATAAACGGAACCGTTCTGGCATCCGTCAGCATAGATTCTATCAACCTGTATGAACCAACGGGCGAAAAAATAGAATCCGTTCCGGTTATCAACAATAAATTTGTATTCACGGGAAAACTCGATGAGCCCAGGTACCTGATTATCGGAAACGAAGAAGCCTATTTTTCAACCGATATCATTCTCGAAAATACCAACTACAACATAACCATCCTCGAAGATGGCGACACTTACATAGAAGGCGGCAGCATTCATCCCGACGTTCTCGGTTACAGGCAATCTGAAGAATACATTGTACTGAGAGACGCTTACACGATTGGTATGGACGAAGCTTTTGAAGATGTTGACATGGACAACGAAGAACAGGTAATGGAAGCCCGCCGGGCAATGACCGAATATGAAGACAAGCTTTTCGCCTACACCGCCGAGCAAGGGCCGCGGGTAATTGAAGGCAACTACCCTACCATTACCAAAATGTTCGCGTTGATTTTCAACCAGAATTGGGAAAAATATCCCCCCGATAAAATTCGGGAACTGCTCAACGAATACGAAAAAGAAGTTGGCCCGCACCCCGACCTCGTGCTTTTCCGCAACAACGTGGAGCAAAGCGAACAAATGATGGCAAACCAGCAAAACGTATCCAACGGAGCTCCCTATCGGGAAATTACCGGCCAAAGCCGCGACGGCAACACGGTGCAACTATCCGATGTGGTGGCCGAAAACAAATACACCCTGTTGGAGTTCTGGGCATCGTGGTGCGGCCCCTGCCGCGCAGAAATTCCAAATCTCAAGAAAGTGTACGAAAAATACAAATCGCAGGGACTGGAAATAATTTCCGTATCGCTCGACTCAGATCAGGCGCATTGGACCAACGCGCTGGACGACGAAAAAACCACCTGGATAAACATCCTCGTAAACAACGATTTTAAAAATCCCGATGTGGCTCAATACGGCGTTATGGGCGTACCCGCAAGTTTCCTCATAAACAACGAAGGCATCATTGTTGCCAACAATCAGGAACTGAGGGAATTTGAACTGGAAAGGACCCTCGACAGAATTATGAATGCAAAAGAATAGACTTTTATCTATCTATTACTTAATGAACCAATCAACAAATTGTTACTCACAAAAGAACTAATCGCTTATGAAATTTTTATTAGTATTACTGACGCTTACGTTGTCGATAGGCAACGCGCTGGCGCAAAACGCGGCATCAGCCCCCCAGCAGGACGGAAAACAAGTGGAACTCAAAGGCACCGTTCTCGATGAAGATAAAAACCCCCTGCCGGGCGTTTACGTATTTGTCGAGAGCACAAGCATCTACACCACAACCGATAACGAAGGAAAGTTCACCATGAACCTGCCCGCCGGCTTCGAAATGATTGTAACATTCTCCTTTTTAGGTTTCGAAAGTCATTACCACATTTTCGAAGGCAATGCCGACGAAATAACCGTTACAATGCAAGAAGACGAAACCATGCTCGACGACGTGGTAGTTGTAGGTTACGGAAGCCGGGAACGCAGAAGCCTTTCCAGCTCCATTGCCTCGTTAGACAAACACCAGCTCGAAGTATTGGCGCCAACCAGCAACTCGTTAGACAATATGTTGGCGGGAACTGTAAAAGGAGTTTTAATCCGTCCAACCAGCGGACAGCCCGGCGCCATACCCGTCATTAATGTGCGCGGTATCACCTCTCCCATTCCCAAAATAAACAACTCGCAGATAAGCAACATTCCCCTGTTTGTTATCGATGGCGTACCCATCTATCTGCAGGAAACTTCGCTCAACCCTCTGTTGGCTATTTCTCCAAACGACATTGAGAGTATCGATGTATTGAAAGATGCCGCCGCCACCGCCATCTACGGATCGCGCGGAGCAAACGGAGTGATACTGGTAAAAACAAAGAGCGGAAGAAAAACAGAAAGCCTCGAAATTCAGGCCGGATACACCTTCTCGGTGGGCAATCCCATAAAAAGATACAAGGTTTTGAACAGGACAGAGTTTATGAACCTGCAAGACGAAGTACTCAGAAACACGGTAGATGCCGTAAACAGCGGCACTTCCTTGAGTTCGATAGACGTTTTGTCAAACTATGGGCTCATTGATGAAGACCCCGATACCTATCAAATGGTGTACAACGGGCTTAATACTTCCAGATACGGAAATGCCGACACCGATTGGGTGAGAGCCACACAAAACAAAAACGCGCAAACACACCAGTATAATATGAGTGCGCGCGGTGGAACTCACTACTCAGCCTACTCCTTTTCATTCAACGGAATCAACCAGGAAGGATTGTTCATAAAAGACAACTTCGAACGATACGGTGTGCGCTTTTCTCTGGATTTAGACCTGTCGGAACGCTTTAAAATGGGAACCATACTCAATTACGGATACGCCAGCCGAAACAGCGGACAACAGATGGACGGCTTTTACGAAGACCGCTCCTGGAACGCGAGGCCCGACCTGCCCGTTTACACCGAAACAGGAGCCTTGCAGCGCATCCCCGATTACACGTATGGCGGAAGAGACGAAAAACCCAATCCCGTAGCCCTTTTCGAAAAAACATCCAAATTCAAAAGCCATCAGATATTCGGAAACTTTTATACGAATTATCAGATAATAAAAGGATTAAACTGGTATACCGATTTCAATATGTCGTATAACCGCTACGATAATTCGTTTTTCACTCCGTTGGATGCACTGGTACTCAGCCCTTGGTATCCCAGAGAAGCAACACTGAGCATTTCCGATTTTTCGAATTTCAACTCCTCCATAAACACGCGGTTAGATTACGCCCTAACCGTAAACAACCACAACTTCACGGCAATGGCAGGATTGGGAAGCGACCGGGTATTCAACCAATCGAAATCCAATATGCTGTGGGGATTTCCAAACGACAAATACCTCCAGAATCCCGGCTCAGCCGGCACCCTCGTGAGCATGAACGATACCGATACTTCCGAGGGATTAAACTCCGTTTACAGCCGCTTCACCTATAACTTCGACCATCGTTATTTGGCCGAAGTAGCCTGGCGCGCAGACCAATCATCAAAATTCGGGCCCGGAAACAGATGGGGAACTTTCCCTGCATTGTCTTTGGCATGGAGAATCAACAACGAAAAATTCATGAGCAACACTCGCAATGTTGACGACCTGAAACTCCGCCTCAGCACAGGAAAAACAGGCTCCACAAATATCCCCGATTTTTCATACCGGCAGTACATTCAAAGTGGAGGAAGCAACACCTACGGCGAAGAATTAACGCTCGTGCTGAGAAACACCCTGCCCAACGAAAACATACGCTGGGAAATGACAACGGAATACAACGCGGGAATAGACTTCTCCTTGTGGCAACACCGCCTCTACGGAAGCATGGACGTTTATCACCGCTATACCGACGGGGCGCTGGCGCCGGCTCCAAATAAACTGGAAACGGGATTGTCTGTTTACTACGCCAACATTATCGACATGAGCAACCGCGGCGTTGAGTTTCAACTCGGTGGAGATATCATCCGAAACAAAAACTTTACATGGAACAGCGAAATCAACCTCTCCTCCAACCGAAACCGCATCGAGAAACTCAACGATGCCATACTCGATGACCTTTTCGAAGGCTTTATCGTAGGACAGCCCACCGGAGTAATGAAAGGATACGTGGTGGAAAAAATTGTGCAGACACAGGAAGAAATTGATGCACTCAATGACCAAGCCATGGAAAATGGAATACCCGTTTATCAGAACATGTCAACCGGCCCGGGAGATTATCTCTATAAAGACCTCGACGGAAACGGTTATATTGACGAATACGACAGAGAAGTCATCACCAGGCCCGAACCAAAACTGTTTGGAGGATGGTCAAATACCTTCCAATACAAAAACTTCTCGCTGTCCATCCTCTCGCAATTCTCTTACGGCGGAAAAGCAATTTGGGAAAGCTTGCTCACCAACTTAGGGGAACCGCTGGGAAACAATATCCTCAGAGAATTGTATCAGAACACATGGACGCCCGAAAATACAACAGCCATTTATCCCAAACTGGTAAATTCACCCACATCGTGGCTCAATACGGCAATAAACACCCGCTCGGTTTTCGACAATTCTTTCTTCAGAGTAAGAAATGTGGCGCTAAGCTACGACGTGCCTGCCGGCAAATTGGAAAAATTGGGAGTTATGGGGCTGCAATTAAACCTGAACTTAACCAATTTGATTACTTTCACTCGCTGGCCGGGATTAGACCCCGACATTTCCAGCAATTTTGCTTCCGGAATGTCGTCAAACACCGACCCCTATCCATCAAGCAGAACAATGTCTATGGGAGTGAGAGCGACTTTTTAGTTTAACTTATAAAACAATAAAACAATGAACGCGAAATACAAATACCTAATTATAATATGCTGCAGCGTAATGCTGTGGGGATGTAACCTGATAGGCGACATAGACAGTATTGAACAAAAAAACGTTCTTACCGATGAAACGCAAATACCCGACAAAGCTTCCGCCCGGTTTGCATTGAACGGCGTGTATGCGAGTTGGAGAACAATGGGCATTGGATGGTTTGTGAGCTACCTCACCACATTGACGCAGGCGCAATTACCTCCCAACCTGAACGGGATTGAAGGATTTGCTACAAACGAAGTAACCATCGACAATCCAGGCGTAAGAAACAATTATATGGAATTGTATAATATCATCAACAACGCCAATACCCTCTTGGCAAACCTGGAAAAAGCAACCATTCCCGATCTGCCACAAGAAGAAAAAGACGAAATTGTGGCGCAAGCCCGCTTTCACAGAGCTTGTGCCCATTTTCACCTGCTGCGGCAGTACGGCGAATTTTTTGACGTAAATTCAAAATACGGCATCGTAATCAGCGATAAGCCCGAAAGAGACAATACGCCGCAACAACGAGCCACCGTGGCCGATAGTTACGATTTCATCATCGCCGATTTGGAGTATGCCATAGAAAACTGCCCCAACGAGTTTGTGGAAAACTTCCGCGTGAGCAGCACCACGGCAAAAGCGCTGCTCTCGAAAGTATATTTGTCGAAAGCCGATTTCACCAATGCGGCTATGTACGCCATAGAAGTAATTGAAGAAGCGCCCGATGCCGGATACATGCTGGAAGATTATTATTACCTGGATATTTTCGAAAACAGTTTCAATTCTTTCGAAGTGTTGTTTGCCCCTCATATTGTTCAGATAACCAACTTGGGAATGATGGGTTACGATGCGATAGAATTGGGCCCGACCCTTATCCGCATTGCCGACGAACTGGTGCCGGGTGAAGGCGATTTGTTTACCGGAGAAGGATTCGACCCTCGTTTCGCAATGACTTATCCGACAATGATGTTTGAAGAAGGAGAATTTATACAAGTAATAGAAAAATATCCTATGCTGGACTACATTGCCGGAAAACCGGATCACACCTACTTCATGCTTCGTTTGGGCGAAATTTACCTGATTGCCGCCGAAGCCGAATTCAGGCGCGAAGGGGGCAACAAAACCAGGGCAAGGTCATTTCTTCAAACCATTTGCAACCGCGCCTCAATAGCCGATTTTCCCCGCCCGTCTTACGGTAGGAACTATGCCCGCAACATCTCCGATGACGATTTTCTGGAAACGCTCCTCAAGCACAAATACATTGAGCTGAGCCACGAAAACGGCGAAGAATGGTACGACCTGGTGCGCTACAAAATAGTTGACAATATGCAGATAGCTCCCGATTACGTAGCTTCAGACCGCCACTTAGTGTTTCCCATTCCCCAATCGGCAAGAGCAGGAAATCCGTTGTTAGAACAAAATCCGGGATATCCGGGCGCTAACTAACGAATTTATCATAAAACACAATGCACTCAACGTTTTTCACAAGCACAGTGCATTGTGTTTTCACAACCATTTTCAACAAAAGTTTCCATTTTGCCACAATGTAAAAAGTAAAAAATAAACAGATGAATAAACAATTTAAAAAAATATGGAGTTCCCTCCCCCTTTTGCCTGTGTTGGCGCTGCTTATATTGCCGGCTCCCAACACGGCAAAAGCAAACAAAAACAACACTCCGGTTGAACTGAATATTGCTTTCGAAGAATACGAGCTTCCCAACGGGCTGCACGTCATCCTCCACCAAGACAAATCGGTGCCGGTTGTGGTAACCTCGGTGATGTATCACGTGGGAGCAAAAAACGAATCTCCCGACAGAACCGGATTTGCACACTTCTTTGAACACCTGCTTTTTGAAGGAACCAAAAACATCAAACGGGGCGAATGGGACAAGATAGTAGATGAAAACGGCGGCACCGGAAACGCAAGCACCAGCAACGACCGAACATATTATTTCCTCACATTCCCTTCAAACAACGAAGAACTTGCCCTGTGGATGGAAGCCGAGAGAATGCGACACGCCGTTATAAACCAAACCGGCGTTGACACGCAGCGGGAAGTAATAAAAGAGGAAAAAAGATACACAATGGATAATATGCCATACGGCAATATGTTTCCCGTACTGCAACAACACCTGTTTACGCAGCATCCTTACCGGTGGAGCACTATCGGCTCCATGGAGCATTTGGATAAAGCCACGCTTGCCGAATTCAGAAACTTTTACAAGAAATTCTACGTGCCCAATAACGCAACGCTCGTGATTGCCGGAAACATCAATCCGGCACAAACAAAAGAATGGGTGGAAAAATATTTCGGAAGCATTTCAAAAGGAGACGCCGTGGTTCAACCCGCCGTAAAAGAAGAACCCATTACAACCGGCGGCCAATTTAAAACAACAGACCGCAACATCGACATTCCGGCATATATGTTTGCTTACCGCACACCCTCAAAAAAAGAAAAAGATGCCTATGTGCTGGACATGATTGCAGCCCACCTGAGTAGCGGAAAATCAAATACACTTTATAAAGAACTCATAAACACGGGAAATGCCATTGAGTTTTCGGTAATAAACGAAAGTTTCGAAGATTACGGCATATTTCTTTATTACGTACTGCCCATAGGCCAGAGCAGTAAACAAAGCGTTGAAAAAACCTTCGATGTGGAAATACAGCGACTTCAAAACAACCTGATTTCGGAAGAAGAGTATCAAAAACTTCAAAATCAGCTCGCTGCAAATTTTGTAAACTCCCTTTCCTCAATGGAGAACATTGCAGAATCATTGGCCACTTACCGGGTATTATACGGCAACACCAACCTCATCAACGAAGTGGTGAAAAAGTACCGGTCCATTACGCGCGAAGACATACAGGCGGTTGCAAAAAAATACCTCAATCCCAATCAACGAATCGTAATTGACTATTTGCCAGCAGACAGAAACTAAATAATTTGCGCCGATAAAAATGAAAAAAACAATTCTATATATTATTCTTCCGGTATTTATTTTTGCAGCCGGATACAGTTGTACGCAAAAAAGCGGAAGCGCTCAAATGCCGGCGCCGGGGGAAACTCCGGCCATTCACATTGAGTCGCCCCAAACCTTTAAACTCGATAACGGATTAACCGTGCTAGTCGTAGAAAACCACCGGTTGCCCCGTGTGAATATGGTTCTTGTTATGGACTTTGCACCCAAACCCGAAGCCGATAAAGCCGGAACAAGTTTTCTGCTTACCCAAATGCTCGGCACAGGCACAAAGAATATGAACAAAGAAAGTTTCAATGAAAAACTCGATTTCCTGGGAGCTACCCTCACCTTTAATCAAGAAGGAGCATCGGCCAGCGGATTATCCGGATTTTTTCCGGAGATTCTGGAACTGATGAGCACAGCCATAGTGGAACCCAGATTCAACAGAGACGAGTTTGATGTACAAAAAGAGATAAGAATCGAAGAAATCCGCAACAGGGAAAGAGACGTATCAAGCATAACCAACCGCGTTTTCAGCGCGCTCACCTTTGGCCTGAATTCCGCCTATGGAGAGATTGAAACGGAGCAAACCCTGCGCAATATCGATTTAAAAGATGTAGAAGCCGCGCACAAGGAAATATTTGTACCCAACAACGCCTATCTTGCCATTGTGGGCGATGTAACACTCAACGAAGCCAAACCCTTGATTGAAGAACATTTTGCAAACTGGAAAAGAGGAGAATCTGCACCGGCAACGGTTCCCAAGCCGGAGAATCCGGAAGAGGTTGAAATAGATATTGTAAATGTGCCGGACGCCGTTCAGGCAAACATCGTTATCGGCAACGTGCACGATATAAAAGTGAACAGCCCCGCATTTTTTGCAGCCCATTTATCGAATGCCATATTGGGAGGAGGATCATTGAATACGCGGCTCAACAGCAATCTGCGCGAGCGAAACGGATTCACTTACGGAGCAAGCTCGCAAATCAACTACGATAAGTACAACCCCTCTTTCTCGGCAGAAGCAAGCGTAAGCAACAAGCTGGTACCACAAGCCATAAAAGAGTTTATGGCTGAGTTCAACAACATAACCGCCATCACCGAAGAAGATCTGCGCGTGGCAAAAGCGCGGATGAAAGGAAACTTTACGCTATCGATGGAAAATCCGGCCACCATTGCCGGCATGGGAATGAATATTTTAACGGAAGATCTACCCCAGGATTTTTACGTGAATTACCTGAAATCGATAGATAACTTAACCGTTGAGGACGTACAGAATGCCGCGCAAGAGTATCTTAAAACCAATAATTTAAGGATAATTGTCGTAGGCAACGCCGCCGAGTTCAGAACACGGCTGGAAGAGCTCCCTTATCTCATCCGCTATTACGATACCAAAGGCAATCGTGTGCGGTAAAAAATACACTGAAACTAATACTTGGAAAAAACCACACACTCTACTTTTCATTAAAACAGTAATATCTCCGGATATTACTGTTTTTCACCGTAAACAGCGGCCCTTTCAACAAAAAAAAATAGTTTTAAAAAAGCAAACTTATAAAAAGAAATTACAAAATGAAGAAAAGATACCACCATTATAATATCAATAAACCTAACAAATTGCTATCTTTGCATTCTCATTCTCAAATCAGAAAATACCACAGTATTATGAATGTAAAAAAAATTACTTTTTTAGTTATCTTATTTTCTTTATCGTCTTACGTTTTCTCCCAAAATGTCATCAACTGGAAATTCAGTCTGCAGGATAAAGGAAACGGAGAGATAGAATTGGTCGCCGATGCCACCATTCAATCCGGATGGCACATGTACGACTCCAAAATTCCCGAAAACGGCCCTTATCCAACATCCCTAAGTTTCGATGAAATAACAGGAGCCGAAGCCATAGGTGATTTTCACGCCGTTGGAAAACAAGCCACTGTAAAGTACGACCCGATTTTCAAAATGAACATCGGAACATTCGATAATTCGGCATCATTTGTACAACGCATAAGAGTTACGGATAAAGCAAAATTTATTCTTGAAGGTAACGTAAGAGCGCAAGCTTGCGATGATAAAAGTTGTACACCTCCGTTACCTGTAGATTTCGCATTTACTTCGGAGCAACTCCCGGCAACGGTAACTGTTGCAGCAGCCAACGTTTCCGGAGACCAACAGAAAACTCCGGAAACAGAACAAACTCAATCATCGTCGGACACCGTTGCCGATACAGAAGTAGCAGCATCGGTTCCGGCTACATCAGTTATGTCGGAAATTGACCGCGATAAACTTTGGGAACCTGTAATTAATGAATTACAAGATTTTGGCATGAAAGGAAGCACCAAAGGAATGTCGTTAATTTGGATTTTAATCTCCGGTTTCGCCGGCGGACTTATCGCGCTACTCACCCCCTGCGTATGGCCTATGATTCCTATGACGGTGAGTTTTTTCCTGAAACGAAATAAGAAAGAAAAAGGCAAAGCTGTAGGTGAAGCTCTTATGTATGGAATTGCCATTATTGTTATATACGTAGTTTTGGGTTTGCTTATTACTGCTATTTTCGGCGCAAGTGCATTAAATAGCATGGCAACAAATGCATTTTTCAACCTGTTGTTCTTTGCTCTTTTAGTTTTCTTTGCCATTGTTTTTTTCGGCGGCTTCGAGTTGGTTTTACCCGCGAAATGGACAAACAAAATGGACGAAAAAGCCGACAAAACTTCCGGCATAATCAGTATTTTCTTTATGGCATTTACACTTGTGTTGGTTTCATTTTCCTGCACAGGCCCCATTATCGGTACGCTTTTGGTAGAAGCTGCCACATCAGGAAGCATTTTGGCTCCGGCAATCGGAATGTTGGGATTTGCCATTGCATTGGCAATTCCCTTTGTGCTTTTCGCAATATTCCCCTCGTGGTTGTCTAACCTGCCAAAATCGGGAGGATGGCTGAACACCGTGAAAGTAGTATTGGGATTTTTGGAGTTAGCATTAGCGCTCAAGTTTCTCTCGGTTGCCGACTTAGCTTACGGATGGGGTATTCTTGACCGCGAAGTATTTCTTGTTTTGTGGATAATTATCTTTGGCTTACTTGGAATTTACTTGTTGGGAAAACTCAAATTCCCGGGTGATAGCGATGTGCCGCATGTTACCATTCCTCGCCTGTTTGCAGCCCTCATATCACTCGCATTTGCCACATATATGATTCCCGGACTGTGGGGAGCGCCCTTAAAAGCTATCAGCGCCTTTTCGCCGCCTATGTTTACTCAAGATTTTAATCTATACACAGGCGAAGTACATGCGAAAACAACGGATTATGAAACCGCAATTGCCTTGGCAAAAGAACAGAATAAACCAATTATGATTGACTTTTCGGGATACGGCTGCGTGAACTGCCGTAAAATGGAAGCATCGGTTTGGACTGACCCGCGCGTAAAAGATATTCTCGACAACCAATATATTTTAGTTACATTGATGGTGGACGATCGTACGCGACTTCCCGAAATCATCGAGGTGGAAGAAGCCGGTAGAAGTACCCGCTTGAGGACAGTTGGGGACAAATGGAGTTACCTGCAACGGCACAAATTCGGAGCAAATGCACAACCCTATTATGTTGCACTCGACCACGAAGGAAAACCGCTAAGCCCTTCCTATGCTTACGACGAAAACGTGGAACGATATATTCAATTCCTTGAAACCGGATTACAAAATTTTAAAAAATAACAATACCTTTGTAGAGACGCAAAGCAGCTTTGCGTCTCTCTTTTTTAATGTTTTTTCGAGACGCTAAACACGCGTTTCTACGCATATAACAATGAACACCCGACAACAAAAACTCGAAGCCTTCGGCCGCCTGCTCGACATCATGGATGAATTGCGCGAAAAATGCCCGTGGGACAACGCGCAAACCAACGAAAGCCTTCGCGCCAATACCATAGAAGAAACGTACGAATTGGCGGAAGCCATTATCAACAACAGCAACGAGGAAATAAAAAAAGAACTCGGCGATTTGCTGCTGCACGTGGTTTTTTATGCGAAAATTGGCGAAGAAAAGCAATCGTTCGACATTGCCGATGTATGCGACACCATTTGCGATAAGCTCGTTTTTCGTCATCCGCACGTGTTTGGAGATACCACGGCCGATTCGGCAGGAATGGTAGAAAAATCGTGGGAACAAATAAAACTGAAAGAAAATGGCGGCAACAAAACCGTTCTCGAAGGTGTACCTTCGTCCCTGCCCTCGCTGGTGAAAGCTTACCGCATTCAGGATAAAGCCCGCAACGTGGGATTCGATTGGAACCAACGCCACGATGTGTGGAACAAGGTGAAAGAAGAAATCGGCGAACTGGAAACCGAAATTGAAAACCTCAATTCCGAAGAAACGGAAAAAGAATTTGGCGACGTGCTTTTCAGCATCATCAACGCCGCCCGCCTCTACAAAATAAATCCCGACAACGCGCTGGAGCGTACCAATCAGAAGTTCATCTATCGATTCAACTATATGGAAAAGAAAGTAAAGGAACAAGGCCGCTCGCTGAAAGATATGACGCTGGAAGAAATGGAAGAGATTTGGCAGGAAGCAAAAAATAGCCGTTAGCTTTTGGCTATTAGCGATAAGCAAACACGAAACTTTTTGTTGTAAAGAACCAAGATACAAGAACCAAGACAGACGACAAAAGACGGCTAGATTATTAAGCTAATTACGTTTTATTTTACAAACTACTGATTATTAACGGTTGCCCACACCCGCAACTCGGAACTCGCAACCCGCAACTCAAATATGAAAAATCTCCTCTGCCCCCAATGCAAAATCCGCCGTTTTTACCTGCTCAACGCCGCAGGCGAAAGATTGGTGGTAACCGTTTCCGGCGACAAAAAAATCCACCCGATTCACGAAAACGAATCGTTGGATGGATTTGACACGTCTGTATTGTATTGTTTGGGCTGTTCGTGGAAAGGAACGGTGAATAATTTGGTGTAATAGAATAGGTTTATAACGCTCTCGCCCCTTTCCAAGTTTCGCCAAGTCTCCAAGTCGCCCTCTCGCC
>JAUNRY010000164.1 GCA_030539475.1 Bacteroidia bacterium
GCGACATAACACCGCTGCAACGCGATTTGGATTTTGTTCCCGATTATCGATTAAAAGAAGGCGTGGAGAAAACCGTAAAATGGTATAAAAAGCACCAATGGCTGTAAATTGGGCAATTCAACGGTTGAACAATGACTGACTTAACCTCACTTTCAAATTTAAGAACAAATAACGCCAATAAAACACAGAATATAAGCATTTTTTGTACTTTTGCGATTTAACAATTACACAAATGAGAATAGCATTAATCGGTTACGGAAAAATGGGAAAAGAAATCGAAAAAATAGCCCGTCAGCGCGGGCACGAAATCGTTTGCACCATTGACCTGAACGAAGACGATAAATTTACTTCACCCGAATTTAAAAGCGCCGGTGTGGCCATTGAATTCACATCGCCCGATAGCGCTTTGCAGAATTACCGCAGGGCATTTGCCGCAAACGTTCCTGTGGTATCCGGCACCACCGGCTGGCTGGAGCATTTGAACGAGATAAAACAGGCTTGCGAACACAACGGACAGACTTTTTTCTACGCTTCCAATTTCAGCTTGGGCGTTAATATCTTTTTTGCGCTCAACAAACATCTGGCAAAAATAATGAACCAATTTCCCGATTACGATGTGCGGATGGAAGAAACCCATCACGTCCACAAATTAGACGCGCCCAGCGGAACTGCCATCACCCTTGCCGAAGGCATATTGGACAGTTCAGACAAGAAAAAGTCATGGGCTTTGAATAATGCACAGCATGAAAACGAATTGGAAATAAAATCGTTTCGTGAGGGAGAAGTCCCCGGCATCCACACCGTTATTTACGAATCGGAAGCCGACAGCATACGCATCACGCACGATGCCAAAAGCCGCAAGGGATTTGCCCTCGGCGCTGTTCTGGCCGCCGAATTCACCCAAGACAATAAAGGTTTTTTGGGAATGGAAGACATGCTGAGGTTAAATGTTTGATGACGGATGACGGATGTCCGATGAAAGAAAAATAAATGCAAAATTGAAAACAAACAACTCAAATATAAAATCGGAATTGTTGAAAAAGCTAAAAGCAGAAAACGCTTTTTGGTCGTATAATACCGCCAACACGAACCGGATTAACGACCGGATGCTTATTGTGAAAACTCTCGTTCACCTGGATTTGCCGGAAATAGATATGCTTTTTAAGATTTTCCCGTTCAACGAAATCAAAAAAGTTTGGCGCGAAGAACTGGCCATTTCGGGTGAATACTACCACAACCTCAATCGCTTTTTGGCGTGGTGGTATTTCGATATAAAAAATCCCGACAGCTACCTGAAGTCGGTGGTAACAAAACACATTAACTCGTTTGTTTAAAAAGTAAATTATATGCAAAAGGCATTAGCCCCAAAAACCGAAAAGATATTTGAAAAAATATCAAAAATGGAAACCATCAAACCCTTTGTTTTGGTGGGAGGCACGGCTTTGTCTTTACAAATCAATCACAGGAAAAGTGAGGATTTGGATTTCATGAAATGGCGCACTTCCAAAAACGAGAAAATGGAAGTGAACTGGTTTCAGATAGAAAAAGAATTATTGCAACTGGGCATAATTACATCAAGAAATCTATTGGATATTTATTTGGTGGATTTCGTAGTAGATAATGTAAAACTATCGTTCTATGCCACTGAAAAGTATTCGCCACTGAACCAAGTTATTGATTTTCACAACAACATAAAACTTGCCGATACAGAGGCTATCATGGCAATGAAATTGGAAGTATTAATGCGAAGAAACTTTTTTCGTGATTATTACGACATCTATGCTCTCCTCAAAAACGGTACGGACATTCATAAAGCCATCGCATCGGCTACAAAGTATTCGGAACATCAATTAAAAACAAAAAATCTTGTTTCGATACTCACCAATGGCAGTAGATTTAAAGTAGATAATGATTTTAAAAATTTAGAGCCGATATATGACGTATCCTCAAAAGACATAGAAATTTACATTAAAGAGTGTTTAAAAAATTAATTAAAAAACAAAAGCACATATCTGTAAACAATTGAACTACAAACCCGCAACCCGCAAAAAATGACAAACAAAACCTCCACCCGCAAACCCGCTTTAAGCGAAAGATTAAAATCTGCTGCCCCCCATCAATGGATGTGGTTCGGAATATGGACACTCTCCACCATTCTTTTCTCCATTTGGGCCGGAAATCTCTGGTTGTTACTGTTTATTCTGCTCTTTTTCGACATCTATATCACGAAATTCATTCCCTGGTCGTGGTGGAAAAAATCGGAAAACAAAGCCGTTCGCAAAACCATGGAATGGGTGGATGCCATTTTGTTCGCGCTGATAGCCGTATATTTCATCAATACATTTTTCTTTCAGAACTACCAGATACCTACATCTTCGCTGGAAAAATCGTTGCTTGTAGGCGATTTTCTGGCCGTGAGCAAAGTCAGCTACGGGCCGCGCGCTCCCATAACACCTTTGTCGTTTCCGCTGGCGCAACACACCATGCCCATAATCGGCGGAAAATCATACATCGATAAACCGCAATGGAAATACCGCCGCCTGAAAGGTTTCGGCAATGTAAAACGAAACGATATTGTTGTGTTCAACTTTCCCGCGGGAGATACCGTGGCGCTCAATATGCAAGCCGTGGATTACTACCTGCTCTCCAAATACAACGCCAACGGAAGCGCGGGAATTCGTTCCGACAGAAGAACCTACGGCGAAGTAGTTTACCGTCCGGTTGACAGGCGCGAAAATTACGTGAAACGATGCATCGGCCTTCCCGGCGAAACCATCGAACTGCGAGACGACAACGTTTACATCGACGGCCAACTCATTCCCAATCCGCCGCTTTCGCAGTTAACCTACATGATTCATACCGACGGAACCGTTATTTCGGAAAATGTTTTTCAGGAACTCGGAGTCAGCAAAGACGATTATTCCATGCCCAACAGCTACGGACAAGTGGCCGTAAAAATGCAGGATTTAGCCGGAATAGACAGCGTGAACATTTCCAATTTAGGCCTCACGAAACGAGACGGAAACAACGGAAGAATCTATTTCAACATCCCTTTAACCGATGCAATGTTGGCAAAACTCAAGGAAAAACCGTTTGTTTGGGAAGTGGTGAAAGAAACGGAAGCACCCGGTTCGAGCTACTACTATCCGCTAAACTACGACAAGGATTGGACGCGCGCAGACTTCGGCCCTCTCTGGATTCCGAAAAAAGGAGCTACCGTAACTTTCGATACCGATGCCGCCTTTAAAGCCGCGGCCTACGAGCGCTGCATCAAGAACTACGAGGGGAACGATTTCGAGTACCGCGACGGAACCGTGTATATAAACGGGCAACCGGCCGATTCTTATACATTTAAAATGGATTACTATTTTATGATGGGCGACAACCGCCACAATTCGGCCGACTCGCGCGTGTGGGGATTCGTGCCCGAAGACCACATTGTTGGACAACCGATGCTTATCTGGCTTTCGCTGGAAAAAGACAAAGGGTGGTTGAACGGAAAAATCAGGTGGAGACGGCTTTTTCGGAACGCGAACATAAAATAATGTGCCAATAATTCAATGTGCCAATGTGATTAATATGCAAACAGTCTTGCTTTCGTCGTTCTATTTGGGCCCCATTGAATATTATTCCGCCCTTTTTCGAGCCGAAAGCGCCGTCATAGAAATTCACGACAACTACCAAAAGCAATCGTACCGCAACCGGTGCAACATTGCCGCGGCAAACGGCCCAACGCCCTTGAGCATTCCCGTAGAAAAGCCGCCAACGGCAAAATGCAACACGAAAGACATTCGCATTGCCGAACACGGCAACTGGCGGCATCTGCATTGGAACGCAATTATATCGGCATACAATTCCACCCCTTTTTTTGAGTTTTACGAAGACGATCTTCGCCCTTTTTACGAAAAAAAACACATTTTTCTGCACGATTTCAACCAGCGGCTTCACCAACTCATCAGCCGCTGGTTGCAAATAGAAACTCCCGTCCGGTTCTCAACAGATTACTTAGCGGAATACGGATCCCATGTTTCAGATTTCAGAGAAAGCATTCATCCGAAACGGCCGTCCGGTTTCACTACAAAGCCCTATTATCAGGTTTTTAGCGAGAAGCATGGTTTCATCCCTAACTTGAGCATTATCGATTTGCTTTTTAATATGGGAAACGAAGCAAGGTTGTTTTTATAGAATTTAAAAAAACTTCGCAGAGTTGCCTCCTAACTTTTTAAACAACTCAAGTGTTATCTATATAACGCTCCTTTTCCGGAAGTGAACTCCCGCATTGAGAAATCGCCCGGAAAGGCAAGCGCCCAACCCCTCATTCTTGCACCGCTTATGAACCAATTTCTCTCAAAAAAAACCATTATCGTTACCGCGTCGGCATTACTGATTATCGGCCTGGCTGTTATCTTCGTAAAAGCGTTCAACATTGTTTTACTGGCTTTTGGCGGATTATTGCTGGCGTTGCTGTTTCACGGAATCGCATCGCGCATTGAGCAATGGACAAAGCTGAAAAAAAGAGGGCTCACGCTTGCCATGGCATTAATTATTGTGGTGTTATTTTTCGCCGGCATGTCGTGGTTGGTGGGAACCAGCCTTACATCGCAGATAGAAGAGTTTCAGGACATTTTGCCGGAAACCATCGAAAATGTCAAGAACTACATAAACCAAACGGAGATAGGCCGTGATATACTCGAAAACACAAACATGCAAAACGCCTTGGGCGAGGATCCCCAACAAATTTTGTCCAATGTTCAGGGTGTCTTCAAATCCACTTTCGGTGTCATAGGAGATATTTATATTGTGCTTTTCTTTGCGGCTTTTTTTATGGTTACGCCATCGGAGTACGTGCGGGGTGTGGCATTTCTTTTTCCCAAAAAAGCGGAAATAAAAGCCAAGGCTATTATTTCCCGCTTAGGCGCCGATCTGACCACGTGGCTGAAAGCCCAATTGTTCGAAATGCTTTTTATTTTCGTTACCACCGCTATCGGGTTGTTAATCATAGGCGAAAGCCTGTGGCTGGTGCTGGCTGTAATTGCCGGCCTGCTCACGTTTATTCCCAATATCGGGCCTGTGCTGGCCATTATTCCCGCTATTCTGGTGGGATTGCTCAGCGGTATTGATCGGGCACTCATCATTGGCGGGCTTTATCTATTTGTTCAATTTGTGGAATCGGCCATCGTAGGCCCCATTGTACGCAAAAAGCTACTTTCGCTGCCGCCGGCGCTGGTGCTGCTTTTTCAGTTGATAATGGGCACACTCAGCGGAATATGGGGAATTTTGCTGGCTACGCCCTTGCTGGTTGTGCTGATGATTTTGGTGAGAGAATTGTATGTGAAAGATACGCTGGGGAAAGTGCCTTTATCGAAATTACGAAAATAACAGAA
>JAUNRY010000165.1 GCA_030539475.1 Bacteroidia bacterium
GAGAAGAAGTTTTGCAACATACTGTCGTTCTTCTTGAACTTCATAAAGGCGGCGCTGTTGCTGTCCAGCGGTTCCACGGTTTTGATTTTTCCGTTGGGCTCGATGCCCGATACCACGGATAGTTTGCCGGCTTCGTTGGCGGATTGGGTTTGACTGCGGTCTTCGAGTACGAGGACGTAATTGTCGGAATAGTTTGTTTCCATATTATTTGCTTTTTAAAGATTTAGAAAGCAAATGTATGGTGTTTTTTTAGTGGTGGGGGCGGTGGATGGATAAGGATGGAACAGAAGGGAAAAGAACGGAACAGAAGGGATGGGAAGAGAGTCTTATGTGTCATTGCTTTGAAATAACATACCAGCTTGAACCAATAGAAATGTATCTATTTTGAGAATTAAACCTACCCATCCCCAAAGAATAAACGTGAAAAACTTGTTACGATAAATAATATTGTTTAAATTTGCCAAATTAAAGTTTTTCCACAAAACCAATTTAAAAGGAATTAACCATGATTCTTAGATATAGAATTCATCCGCTTGTAGCGGCTATTCTTATTCAGTTATTATTCATTTCATGCCTAAAAGAAACGGACTTGCCTGTTGATGTCGCTTTTGATTTTCAATATGCAGAAAACAATCAAACCGTTCCTGTTGAAATTATTCTCGCAAATAAAACCAAAGGCACCGATTTTTATGAATGGACATTTGAGGGAGCCACTGTAACTACGTCTTCAGACAAAAATCCCAACTCGATCTATTACAACAAAGCGGGATTATACCGCATCAAACTAAAAGCGTGGAACAGTATAAACAGTGCCGAAAAAGAAATTGAAGTTCGCATTGACTCCGCTTTATTTATTGATTTTGACTACCAAATAATGCTCAATGATTTTGTTCCGGCAAATGTAACAATTAACAATAAAACCATTGGGGCTACAAGTTATGAATGGTTTTTTGAAGGAGGGAATCCCGCCAGATCTAACTCTCCAAACCCGGGAACAATCAAATATCAGAATGCGGGTGAATATCAAATCAAATTAAAAGTTTCAAATGGGAGTAAAAATGAAGAAAAAACAAAAACATTAAGTTTCCGTATATCTCCGTCTCCCGATTTTGAAATAGTTCCTGCGGCTGTTGACACTGACATGGAGGCGCCACTGTCCGCTGTTTTGAAGTATAACCCAAATCCAGATATAGAATATAAGTGGGAATGTATAGGCGCGACGATTAAGGAGACTCATTCTACAAACGAATTTTTTATCCAATTTCCCAATGCCGGCACATATACAGTAAAACTTATCGCCAACAATAAGAAAAATGTGCAAGTAAAAGAGAGGAAAATCATCATAAAACCCAATAGTGGGATATATAGTTTCAAAAATATTAAGTTTGGTATAAGTGAAGCTCAACACAGTATTGGTTGTTTCTTTTCCGCATCACAGCAACAAACTTTAACGTCTAAGGAAATCCGTAATCTTGGAGATGACAATAAAGTTGATGTTGGTTTTTTCGGGATAAATTCAAGTTTTGAATATTGCTACTTCTTTTCTCCCGATAGAGCACAAGATGCAGGATTTGCCGAAATACCCCTCTCTCAATCCGCTTCAATCGTAAATTTATTAGAGAAAAGTGGAACTGCTTTTGCCGAACAAGATTTTGAAAATATCAAAACAGCGAATGATTTTTCTTCTCTTTCTGTTAATACCGGGAATCCTCAAGATTATTTTGAGTCAAAAGTTATTCCGCGATTTGTTTTGTTACAAACAGCAGATAAAAGAAAAGGCGTAATTAAAGTAAAATCTTTTGTGCGAAATGGAATTGAATCCCATATCCTTACAGATATAAAAATTGAAAAAAGAAAAGGAGAGTAAACGCTCAATTGGGCCTTAACTGTAAAAGAATCTATTATGAAAATATTTCGCCTATACCTAAGCCTTATTTTTCTTTTGATTTTTTCGTCAAACCTAAATGCTCAGCAAGTAAATATAGAGAATGCACTGAACATCCGTAAGAAAAAATTCATAACCCTGAGCGGTGGTATTTCATCCAATATAACACACTTTCATTCTAACGAAATGGGAGGAAGGCAACCATTTATCTATCAATTAAACGGTAATTTGAACTTGTCTTTCTTTGAGCAGTTCAATATTCCTCTGTCCTTTAACCTAAATAATTACGGTGCCAATTTTTCATATCCAACACTTCCTAACAGAATTAGTTTACATCCCTCCTACAAGTGGATTAGGGCTCATATAGGCGATGTTTCCATGGCGTTCTCTCCTTATACTTTAAACGGGCATTTATTTACCGGAGCAGGTATAGAACTGTCGCCCGGCAAGTGGAACATCTGTGCAATGGGCGGACGATTGGTAAAAAAAGTGGATTATGATACCGCAATACCGTCTATTTTGCCTACATTCAACCGATATGGATACGGCGGAAAAGTCAGATATAACGGAGATAACTATTTTGTAGGAGGTACATTTTTCTCGGCAAAGGACAGAACGGATAATTACAATTTTCAGGCAGATAGCTTAGGCATTTTCCCAAGGAGTAACGTTGTTTTAAGTTTGGAAGGAGGCATAAGTCTTATCCCCAATCTAACCCTGTCGGCAGAATATGCAATAAGCATGATGACACGGGACACCAGAGTGAATCAAATCAGCAATAACCTTACAGACAAAACATCATCACGCAACACATCCGCCTCTAATTACGATGCCTTCAAAGCCGATTTAACATATACGTTTAAAAAAAACAATATCGGAATAGGATATGAACGGATAAGCCCAAGATACGAAACACTCGGAGCATACTATTTCAACAATGATTACGAAAACCTGATACTGAATTATGCCCGGCCGCTTTTCCAAGACAAAGCCAATATAGCATTAAGCGCCGGAGTGCAACGGGATGATTTGGAAAACGATAAAGCGGAAAAAAACAACCGTTTCGTGGGTTCTGTAAATTTTAGTTTTTCGCCGAATGAGCGGTTAAACACGTCCGTCTCTGCAAGCTCATTTCAAAGCTACCGAAACATAAAATCGACTTTCGAGTATGTTAATGCCGTAACTCCTTATGAGAATTTAGATACGCTTAATTTTACGCAGCTGTCCAACAATATTGATTTCAACCTTACCTATCTGACAAAAAAAACAGACGAACAGTCACAAAACCTCATGTTGTTTGTCAGCTTTCAACAAGCAGCCGATAAGCAGGGCGGTTATATCCTGCCCGGAAACCTTACCACTTTTTTCAATCTTTCAACCACTTACGGTTTCGATTTCATTCCTCAGAATTTGAACATTCAGATTGCCGCGAATGTGTCAAACAGTTATGCCGGGCAAAAGAACATGCTCACATTCGGCCCCACCCTTTCGTCAACGGTAAGGTTGTTCAACAAGACCCTGTCAACAGGCATATCCCTATCCTATAACAGAACCCAAGAGAAAGCATCTCTGTTAGGCGAGGTATTTACCGGACGTTGGAATGCCAACTTCCGCTTTTTAAAGAAACATTCTTTGCAAGGGTGTGTTCTCTTTCAAAACAGAAAACGAACCAACGCAACTACCTTTTCATACACCTCTATGCTGACGTATGCGTACAGTTTTTAATTCACGACAAAACAGAACAACTATGAAACGGAATGACGAAATAAAAATAACAACTGTATATAGAAAATGGAAATATATTCTGTTGTTCATCTTAAGTTTGGTATGTTATCTGCCCGTTCACTCTCAATCCTCCTACCCCGTGCACGCCACGGTACAGGTTTTGCCCCCTTATGGCATTTACCTGAACGACTACGTGTCGGGCAGCCGCGACCGTTTGATTGTAACCCTGCTGAACAGGGATATGAACCGCCCTGTTTTGGAAGTCCGCCTTCAGATGCAGATTCGCAACTCCAATGGCTTTCAGATTCAGAGCCGTAACGAGATACCGTTTCCTGTTTTGTCTTTAGAGAGCGGTATCCCCTTGCGCCTCACTTCGGGCGATTTGCAACCCTATTTTGCTCCCGAGAACACCACCGTGCAAGGCAACCTGCACGAAGGGCGGTTGCCCTCAGGAATGACCGAGTTCAGCTTCCGAGTAGTAGAAGCCCATACCGGACTTCCCCTTTCGGGATTTTCCACCGGAAGAGTGTGGGTAGAAATAAAGAAACCACCCCTGCAAAATCTTCCATTGCAAGGAGAACAAACCGCCTGGCGGGAACCCCAACACATCCGTTTCCAATGGCAACCCCAACATCAGGGGCTTGCCAATACCCTTTATGAGTTTGTACTGAAAGAACTTCCCGATAACGGTGTAGCTCCGCAATCGGCATTTGCTTACGGACAAGAGATATTCAGGACAGAAATCCGGCAAACCACGCTCAACTATACCCACTTGGAACCCCTGCTTACACCCGGTAGAAGATACGGCTGGCAGGTAAGAGCCATTAGCAAAGATGGCATAGATGAAGTAGGTATGTTTGAAAATCACGGATACTCCGAAATACGCTGGTTTGAACCCAACGAAAACTGCCCCCCCCCCGCGGCAGTAATCGCCCAAAGCTCATACCGAAAAATTAGCCTCCGCTGGCAGGCACTTCCCGCACACAGCACCTACACGGTGGAATACCGTCCCAAAAGCGCGCGCGAACTCTATGCGTGGACAAGTATCCCCACGCCCCAATCGGAAATAAGCCTGACCGGGCTGCGTCCCGGATGGACGTATGAATATCGTGTAGGCTCGTTCTGCACCACCGGAAAAGCAGTATATTCGCCCGTGGCGGAAATAACGCTTTCGCCGGACAACGAATCCCTTGCCGCAAACTGTGGCATGGCGCCCACCGTGGATTTGAGCAACCAAAACCCGATAGACAACCTCAACATTGGCGATGTGGTAACCATAGGAGGCGATTTTCCCATGACCCTCACGCAGGTTTCCCCGCAAGGCAACGGATGGTTTTCCGGCAAAGGATGGATAACGATGCCCTGGCTAAGCGCCAACGTATTGGTGAAATTCAACCGTCTGCGGGTAAACAGCGATTACAAGCAAATGGATGGCGAAGTGGAAACCGAAACCGACCCCAATGCCTCACAAATAGCCGACCTGAACAAACTCGACTACGGCGGCGACAAAACCACGCCGGGCAAAATCATATTTACCGAAACCAAGGTGGACTTCGTGATCCCTCCCGTGGCCGAAGCCGAATACAATCCAGAGAAAGAAGAACTGTTGGTCTATGATGTTAACGGACAAGCACACGCCGTGCAAATCCCCCAAAAAGGAGAAGGGAAAAGCGTGTTTCCGGTAATAGTAACCGACAAAGCGGGCAACAAATACAAAGTGGAACTTCCCGACGAGGAAGATACCGCCCAAAACGATGCAGACAACACGCCC
>JAUNRY010000166.1 GCA_030539475.1 Bacteroidia bacterium
TTACTTCTGCTGCTTCTTAATTATATGCACCGCTTCACCCAGCACATCGGCACAAGCTTCGAACAATGCTTCGGAATAGGTGGGATGCCCGTAAATGGTTTTGATGACTTCGTCAACGGTGATTTCCATCTCCATCAGCAACGATGCCTGCTGGATTATTTCGGCAGCGGCAGGGCCAACGATGTGAATGCCGAGGATTTCACCGTACTTGGTATCGGCAATTACTTTCACGAAACCTACATTATCACCCGATGCCATGGCGCGTCCGTTGGCAGCGAAATCGAAACGTCCTACACGGATATCGTATTTCTCGCGAGCCTGTTCTTCGGTAAGCCCCACCATCGCCACTTCGGGATGCGTGTAAACCACCGATGGTGCGGAATGCAGCTTCAACTCGCGTTTATTGCCTTTCACGGCGTTGTCGGCTGCCACCTCGCCCATGCGGAATGCCACATGTGCCAACATTTTGATAGCGTTTACATCGCCCGGGGCATAAACTCCTTTCACGCTGGTTTCCATGTACTTGTCAACCTTGATGCGGCCGCGTTCCATTTCGAACTCCACTTCGCCAACACCTTCCATATCGGGAAGGCGGCCGATGGAAATCAATACTTTATCGGCAACAACCGATTCTCCCCCTTCGGTTTTAACTTCTACTTTGCCTTTTTTGTCGGCAATTTCGGTGATTTTTGTAGAAGTCATTATCTTCACGCCTTTCTTTTTCAGCAACTTGGTTAATAATTCGGATGCTTCGGCGTCAACGGAAGGTATAATCCTGTCCATCATTTCGATAACGGTAATTTTTGAACCCAGCGCCTCAAAAGCCTGCGCCATTTCTATACCGATTACTCCGCCGCCAATTACCGCGAGCGTTTCGGGCAAGACATCCAACGCCAGCAAATCGTCGCTGGTGAGCACGTTGGGGTTATCGATACCGGGAATATTTATGCGGGATACTTTTGAACCTCCGGCCAGAATAATTTTGTCGCCCTTTATCACAGTGGAATTATCCACCACCACATCTTTGTTCTTATTTATTTTGGCAACACCTTTAAAAATATCTACTTTGTTGCTTCGAAGCAGCGCCTCTACCCCACTCGTCAGTTTCTTTACTACCGTATTTTTGTGTTGCAACACTTTGGGCATATCTACTTTATAGCTGGTGCTCTCGAAAATTATACCGCGCGATGCAGCCATTTCCATTCCTTCTATAATTTCGCCACTTTTGAGGTAAGCCTTGGTAGGAATACAACCCAGGTTGAGGCACGTGCCTCCGAACTCGCCTTTCTCCACAATGGCTACTTTTGCCCCGTGTTGCGCGGCGCGGATGGCGGCCACGTATCCGGCAGGGCCACCTCCAATGACGATAACGTTGTAGGAATCTTCGAGCCTGGTCATCGTTTTTTCTGTTGTGTCTTCCTCTTCTTCAACCGGTTCTTCGTCGGCGGATTCTTTAGGAGCTATTTCTTCGCCTTCCTCGCCTATGTAGCCGATAATTTCCGTTACGGGAACGGTTTCCCCGTCCTGACGCAGGATTTTCAGCAATACACCCGATGCTTCCGCTTCGAGTTCCATGCTGGTTTTATCGGTCATAATCTCAAGAATAATTTCACCTTGAGAAACGCTATCGCCTTCTTTTTTTAACCATTTTACAATTTGCCCTTCGGTCATGTCGATTCCGGCTTTGGGCATTATAATTTCGTGAGCCATATTTTAATGAAGTTATGAGTTTTAAGTTTTGAGTTATGAGTTCGAAGTACGGCGTAAAATGTTTTACTGAACGACTGCCAACTGTGAACTGTGTTATATTAATAATGATAGCGGATTTTCGAGCAGTTGTTTCAAATCCGTCATGAATTTCGCGGCGGCAAGCCCGTCGATGATGCGATGGTCGCTGGTGAGGCTGACTTTCATTATCGGGCGGATAACTGCTTCACCGTCACGAACTACCAGCGTATCTTTTGTTGAGGAAACACTAAGAATAGCCGCGTTGGGCTGATTGATAATCGCGGTGAAATGCTCCACGCCATACATCCCCAAGTTACTGATTGTAAATGTACTGCCGGTTTGATCGTCGGGGGTGAGTTTTTTCGAGAAAGTACGTTCGGTAACGTCTTTCAGCGCTACAACCAGTTCGCTGAGCGACATTTTATCGGCATTTTTCACCACCGGCACCAACAAGCCTTCGTCCATACCAACTGCCATTCCCAGGTTCACGTAGTTGTGGAAAGTAATTTCGGTAGCTTCGTTGTTCAACCTCGCGTTTATGTACTTGTGCTTCATCAGCGTTTTCACAACGGCGAAGGAAATTAAATCGGTAACGGTGAGTTTTTTGTCTGTTTTCTCTTTTATGGGTTCCATGAGTTTTTTGCGCAGTTCCAGCAATTGGCTCATATCTATTTCCCACGTTTGAATGAACGACGGGATGGAGAAATAGCTTTCCGACATGCGCTTGGCAATGACTTTGCGCATCATGCTCATGGGTATGGTTTCGGTATTCGCGGCATCTTCCGTTTTTTTCGGTTGATCTTTCGCTTTGTCCGAAGATTTTGCCTGCGCCTGCTTGCTTGCTTCCGATACTACTTTGGGCGGAGCCGTTGCCTCGGCAAAGTCATCGCGGGTGAGGCGTTCTTTCAATACCGGATCGGAGATGAGCAGCAAGATATCGTCTTTCATTATCTTGTCGTTGTGCCCCGATCCTCTTATTCCTTTCAGATCGATATTGTGTTCTTCGGCAATTCTGCGCGCGAGGGGCGACACGTGAATTTTTCCCTGAAAATTCCATCCGGCCACGTCTTCTTTGTGAATACGCCCTTTGTAGCCGGTGCCGGTTACGTTGGTGAGCATCACTTTCATGCGCCGTGCCAATGCTTTTGCGGCAGGGGTTGCTCTAATTAGTTGTCTTTCTTCCATTCTGTTTTGTAATTCGATTTTCAACCGCAATAAAGACGGTGCACGCACCGTCTCTACGCCACAATTTATCGTTTATTAACCAGTTTGAGGATATATTTCTTGATCCTTTCAACGTTGGGCAGCATGGCTGCTTCGAGTTTAGCGTTGTAAGGAACGGGAACGTCTTCTGCCGCCAATCGCAGAATGCGGCCGTCGAGGAAATCGAAGGCATCGCTTTCGGCGATCATTGCGGCAATTTCACCGATGAATCCACCGGTTTTGTGCGCATCGTTAACGAGCAGCACGCGACCGGTTTTCTTCACCGAGTTAAGAATGGCCTCTTTGTCGAGCGGCATCAATGTTCTCAAATCAACCACTTCAACGCTTACGCCTTCGGCTTCACGAACTTCGTCGGCCGCTTGCAGTACGCGTTCGAGCATTCTTCCATACGTAACAACAGTTACGTCTTTGCCCTCTCGTTTCAGTTCGGCTTTGCCCAGCGGAATGGTAAATTCCGGATCGAGAGGAACTTCTCCTTTCATGTTGAATTGCGCTTTATATTCAAGGAAAATAACGGTGTTATTGTCCCTGATAGCGGATTTAAGTATTCCTTTAACATCGGCAGGTGTTCCCGGGGCCACAACCTTGAGGCCGGGAATGTGAGTAAACCAGGCTTCGAGCGACTGCGAGTGCTGTGCAGCGGCGCCAACTCCCGACCCTGCCGCGCAGCGGAAAACAACAGGTACTTTTCCTTTTCCGCCGAACATGTATCGGTTTTTTGCTGCCTGATTTACTATATTGTCCATCATATAAACGATGAAGTCCATAAAAGTTACGTCAACTATGGGACGCAAGCCGGTCATGGCAGCGCCAATGGCACAGCCGGAAATGGCGTTTTCGGAAATGGGCGTATCGCGAACGCGTTCTTTTCCGAATTCCTGAAGCATTCCTACCGATGTACCGAAGTCGCCTCCGAAAATACCTACGTCTTCGCCCATGAGAAACACGTTTTCGTCGCGGCGCATTTCTTCGGACATTGCCATTATAATGGCCTCTCTTACAGACATTACTTTAACTTCTGAATCCCCTGAAGGGGACTTCGCGGGCTGCGAATTATTATCTTTAGTTGAATTACTCATTATTGTGTTGTTCTATTTTTTCTGCGTTTGGTGCTATATTTTAGTTACCTAAAGTCCCGTTTAAGGGGTTGGGGTTAATCTGCAAAAATATCTTCGAAGGCCGACTCCAGTGTTGGTTCGGGACTTTCCATTGCGAATTTCACGGATTCCTCAACCGTTTCCAGCGATTTGCGATTTATTTCGTCCAGTTCCTCTTCGGTAGCCAGGTTTTTTTCTGTCAAATAGCTTTTGTATTTTGCAATCGGATCTTTTTGCTTCCATTCATCCACTTCCGCTTTTGTGCGATACTTTCCGGGGTCGGATGTGGAGTGGCCGTGCCAGCGATACGTGAGCGATTCAACCAGAACAGGGCCGTTGCCGCTGCGAACGTAGTCAACCAGTTCAACGAATTTGTTGTAAACCGCCAGCAAGTCGTTCCCGTCTTCGATAAAATGGCCGGGAATACCGTATGCGCAGGCGCGTTGGTAGTTGTAATCCACGTTGATAACGCTTGAAATGGGCGTACTGATTCCGTAGAAGTTGTTGATGGAGTAGAAAATAACGGGCAGTTTCCAAACCGATGCCATGTTCAGTGTTTCGTGGAAAGTGCCTTCGTTGCAGGCGCCGTCGCCAAAGCAACACATAACAATTTTCCCGGTTTTTTTCATTTGCTGAGTCAAAGCCGCTCCGATAGCCGTACCCATTCCGCCGCCTACTATTCCGTTGGCGCCGAGGTTTCCTTTATCGAGATCGGCAATGTGCATGGAGCCTCCTTTTCCTTTACAGGTTCCGGTGGCTTTTCCCATGATTTCGGCCATCATTTCGTTCAGATCTATTTCCATAGCGATGGTTTGACCGTGCCCGCGGTGGTTTGATGTGATAAGGTCTCCTTCGGAAAGAGCGGCTATAGCGCCCACGTTGGCAGCTTCCTCCCCTACCGAAAAGTGGGTCATACCGGGTACCTGGCCTCTTTTTACCATGTAGTTTACCTTTTCATCAAAATTGCGGATATCGCACATCAGTTTGTGCATGTGCAGCAATTTCTCCTTGGGTATTTCTTGTTTTTTTTCTGCTTTTTTAGATTTAGCCATAATATTTTAGTTGTAATTTTAGATCAAACTCATCGTAAGTTTCCGAATAAATTATTGCAACAATTTTTCTTCATGCATTGTATCTTCCGAATTCATTAACAATAACATTTTTGAATGACAATTGTTTAACATTTATCATTTTTTTTAGTAGCTGCAAAAGTTTGATAGAATCTTGATTTTGTGATTTTCGCACAAAGTTATTTAGAATTGGTTTAAACAGCAAGAAAGTTTGAAATATTTAACAATTTGAGGC
>JAUNRY010000167.1 GCA_030539475.1 Bacteroidia bacterium
AAACAATCATATTTATGGCAGAAGAAAAAAACATCAATTCCGAAAAACTCAAAGCGCTTCGCGCGGCGATGGATAAAATAGAAAAAACATACGGAAAAGGTTCCATCATGAAGATGGGCGAGGAAAAAGTAGAAGAAGTATCCGTTATTCCCAGCGGTTCCATCGGGCTGAATGCCGCGTTGGGCGTTGGCGGATATCCCCGCGGAAGGGTTATCGAGATATACGGCCCCGAATCGTCGGGAAAAACCACGCTGGCCATCCACGCCATTGCCGAAGCCCAAAAACTGGGAGGTGTGGCCGCATTTGTTGACGCGGAACACGCTTTCGACCGTTTTTATGCCAAAAAACTGGGCGTAGATACCGATGAATTGCTCATCTCGCAACCCAGCAGCGGTGAAGAAGCCTTGGAAATTGTGGAGCAACTCATCCGTTCATCGGCAATTGATATCATCGTGGTGGACTCCGTGGCAGCGCTCACGCCCAAAAAAGAAATAGAAGGCGATATGGGCGACTCCAACGTGGGATTGCAAGCCCGATTGATGTCGCAAGCGTTGCGCAAACTCACCTCAACCATCAGCAAAACTAACACTACCTGCATATTTATTAACCAATTGCGTGAAAAAATCGGTGTAATGTTCGGCAGCCCCGAAACCACCACCGGCGGTAACGCCCTGAAGTTCTATGCGTCGGTGCGGCTGGATATTCGGCGCATCGGCCAGTTGAAAGACGGCGATGAGGTGCACGGCAACCAGGCCCGCGTGAAAGTGGTGAAAAACAAAGTGGCGCCGCCATTCCGAAAAGCGGAATTCGATATCATGTACGGCGAAGGTATTTCGCGCGAAGGAGAAATTGTGGACTTGGGCGCCGACCTTGGAGTGATTAAGAAAAGCGGATCGTGGTACAGCTACAAAGATTCAAAACTGGCGCAGGGACGCGATGCTTCTAAGGCGGTTATCAAAGACAATCCCGAATTGGCGGATGAACTGGAAAAACAGATATTTGATGCTTTAAAAGAAAAGAAATAAATTTTAACGGCGGGGTTGCTGAAATAACCTCGTCGTTTCGTTTTTCACCCTACTTTCACCCAATAACTTGCCTAAAATGTACGATTGCAGAAACCTTACAGAATCCGAAATAAGAATTCTGTCCGAAAACGGATGTTCCAGCGAAGATTGGAGCCTGGTGCAGGTGAAAAACAATTTTACGCCCGACTTCATCAAAAACACCCGTTTCTCGGGAGAAATTCAAATAGGAGCGCTGGAAAAGGAGTTCCGGCTGCCCGGCGGATTAAAAAAACACGCCTGCATAAACAATGCCGTTATTCACAATTGCCGGATTGGCGACAACGTAGTTATCGAGAACATACAGAACTACATAGCCAACTACACCATCGGCGATAATTGTTTCATACAAAACGTGGACGTCATACTGGTGGATGGAAAAACCACTTTCGGAAATGGTACTCAGGTAAACGTGCTAAACGAGTCGGGTGGGCGTGAAGTGCACATCAACGACAAGTTATCGGCTCATTTCGCCTACATTTACTCGCTCTACCGGCATCGCCCCAACCTGATAAAGCGTATGAAAGCCATTGTGGATTTCTACAGCGAGAAATACGCGTCGGATACGGGATACATTGGCCGCAACTCCATGATTATGAATGTGGGATACATCAAAAACGTGAAAATAGGCGAGTTCTGCAAAATCACCGGCGCAATGAAGCTGAAAAACGGTAGCATCAACAGCAACGAAATAGCGCCCGTGTATATCGGACGCAATGTCATTGCGCAGGATTTCATCATTTCTTCCGGCTCGCGCGTTGACGGAGGGTGCTTCATTACACGTTGTTTCGTGGGGCAGGCGTGTCATCTCGACCACGGTTATTCGGCATCCGATTCGCTCTTTTTCAGCAATTGCCAGGGCGAAAACGGCGAAGCGTGCGCGCTTTTTGCCGGGCCTTACACGGTTACGCACCACAAATCCACGTTGCTCATTGCCGGAATGTTTTCGTTTATGAACGCCGGTTCGGGTTCCAACCAAAGCAACCATATGTATAAACTGGGCCCTATTCACCAAGGTATTGTGGAACGCGGCGCGAAAACCACCAGTAATTCCTACGTGCTTTGGCCTGCCAAGGTGGGCCCCTTTTCGCTGATTCTGGGACGCCATTACCAGCATTCCGACACATCGAACCTGCCGTTTTCTTATTTAGTGGAAAACGAAAACGCCACGCACCTGGCTCCCGCCATCAACCTGAAAAGCGTGGGAACCATACGCGATGCCAAGAAATGGCCGGAACGCGATAAAAGGAAAGACCCGTGCCGCCTGGATTTTATCAATTTCAACCTGCTCAGCCCGTACACCATTCAGAAAGTGTTTGCCGGTGTGCGAATTTTAAAAAACTTGCAGGCAACGGCGGGCGAAACTTCCGAAATTTACACGTATCAGAGTTGTATCATAAAAAACGCCGCGCTTAAGAAAGGGCTCGAATTGTATGAAATTGTTATTCATAAATTCTTAGGAAATTCCATAATTAAAAGGCTCGAAAACACACATTTCGAATCAAATGAAGACATCCGCGAAAGGCTGAAACCCGATACCCCCGTGGGATTGGGCGAATGGGTGGATATTTCGGGGCTCATTGCTCCCAAATCGGAAATCGATAGCCTTCTCTGTAAAATTGAGGACGGCGAAATTTTGAAACTCAGGGATATAAACGATGTTTTCAAACACCTGCACCAACAGTATTACGTGTTGGAATGGACGTGGGCGTGGGATAAAATTCAGCATTATTACAAAGTTACTCCCGAAACTATTACGGCTAAAGACGTTATCGATATTGTGGAGAAATGGAAAGCGGCCGTGGTAAAACTCGATGAATTGATTTACGACGATGCCAAGAAAGAGTTCTCCTTGTCGTTTAAAACCGGTTTCGGCGCCGATGGAAACATTCAGGACCAGGCTATGGACTTTGAATACGTTCGCGGCGCATTCGACAACAATCCTTTCGTTGTTACCACCCTGAAACACATTGAAGATAAAAAAGCGCTGGGCAATGAGCTGATTGAAAGAATGAATAATGTGAAGTAACACGATGCTTCCGCCAAACCGGCGGCAAATTTCATCGATTGTTGTTTTTTGCGAAAAAAATGAACAAAATAACAGTTGTTGGTGTTTTTCATAAAAGATTTGTCATATCTTTGCCCATCTTTAAAATAAAATGAATAAAGTCCGAATGCATATTTGTTGTTGCTGTTGTTGATCACCTTCCCTCATCCGATTAACAAGAACTCCCCGTGTTCTCACCAAACAACAAATAGAATTTATTCATTTAAAAACCCCTCTTATGATAAACAATACTTTTGAACTTATAGATAAGTTTCAACCGCTGCCGGTGCAAATTGCAATAGACAAGTGCAAGCTGGAGGAAGTTATTGAAACCATTTTTTCGCAATTGTTCCCGGTTTGCGAAGAATTAAACCTGGGCGGCATTCACGAGAAATTGAAAGATTGCGCCGTGGCGCTGAACGTAAACATTGCCAAATTAAAAGGGCAAACGTTTGCCGACGAGGCGGTGCACACGTTTTTCCTGCGCTTTGAGGAAATTCGCAGCCGGCTCTACGAGGATGCCAAGTGCTACCTGAAAAACGATCCCGCGGCAAAATCGCTCGACGAAGTTATTGTTGCCTATCCCGGCTTTTTCGCGTTGAGTGTTTACAGAATTGCCCACCAATTGCATTCGCTAAGCGTGCCGCTCATCCCCCGTTTATTCTCGGAATACGCGCATTCAAAAGTCGGAATCGATATACATCCGGCGGCTAAAATAGGCAAGAACCTGTTTCTGGATCACGGAACCGGAATTGTTATCGGCGAAACTTCCGAAATTGGCAATAACGTGAAAATATATCAGGGCGTTACGCTGGGCGCCTTGTATGTGGAGAAAAATCTGTCGGACGTAAAGCGCCATCCCACCGTGGAAGATAATGTGGTTATTTACGCCAACGCCACTATTTTGGGCGGCGAAACCGTTATCGGGCATAACTCCGTTATCGGCGGCGGGGCGTGGCTCACGCACAGCGTTATCCCGTATTCGCTGGTCTATAATTCGGTGGACGTGAAGATAAGAACGGTGAAAAATTTTCACCAGCCTATCGACTTTTCTATCTAAAAACAACCCCAACAGCCTATAGCCAATGGCTAAAAGCTAAAAGCCAAATAATTTATTATTCTCAACATTTTAAAAACTTACAACAATGAAATTCAACAACATTCTGGAATCAATCGGCAACACGCCTCACGTGCGTTTGAGCAAGCTGTTCCCCAACCACGAAGTGTGGATTAAACTGGAAAAACAAAACCCGGGCGGAAGCATCAAAGACCGCATTGCCTTGGCAATGATTGAAGATGCCGAAAGAAGCGGCCTGTTAAAACCCGGCGGAACCATTATTGAACCCACCTCGGGAAACACCGGCGTAGGGCTTTCCTTTGTGGGAGCGCAAAAGGGTTACAAGGTAATTATTGTGATGCCCGAATCGATGTCGGTGGAACGCCGCAGGTTAATCGGCCTTTACGGTTCGGAGCTGGTGCTCACACCGCGCGAAAAAGGGATGAAGGGCGCTATTGAAAAAGCGGTGGAGCTTCAGTCGGAAAAGCCCGGCGCGTGGATTCCCCAACAGTTTAAAAACCCGGCCAACATTGCCATCCACGCCGAAAAAACAGCGCAGGAAATAGTAAACGATTTCCCCGATGGCTTCGATTACCTCATCACAGGCGTTGGAACCGGCGGGCACATCACGGGCGTGGGAAGAGAACTGAAAAAGAAATTCCCCTCCATTCAGGTAATCGCGGTGGAGCCGGCGGCTTCTCCGGTTATTTCGGGCGACAGCCCCGGCCCCCATTCCATTCAGGGTATCGGCGCGGGATTTATTCCCGATACGCTGGATATGGACGTGCTCGACGGTGTGGTGAAAATCTCCAACGACGATGCTTTCAGCTATGCCCGCAAACTGGCGCGTGAAGAAAGCATCTTAGGCGGAATCTCCACCGGAGCGGCCTTAGCCGCCGTGGCACAAAAAGTGGCGGAGCTTCCGGAAGGAAAACGGATACTGACGTTCAATTTCGATACGGGCGAACGGTATTTATCGATAGAAGGCCTATTTTGAAAATAATATATTCAAATCAGAAAAACCGATGTCTCAGGAAACGAGCATCGGTTTTCTTTTAAAAATGAGAGAATGAAAAATTATTTCTTCACTTCGAACTGATGAATGGGATGGCCT
>JAUNRY010000007.1 GCA_030539475.1 Bacteroidia bacterium
AGCGCTTATTAAACAGACAGCAGATTAGATTTCAGAATTCAGACAATAGACAATAAACATTAGGCTGTCAGAAGCCTGTTATTTAAAGATATAACATCTTAAAACAATGGAAACAAACAAAAACCAACCACTCGAAGCGCTACCGCCGTCGCCTGTCGAGAAAAGAAACCTTATCGAGCGGTATTCAACCACTCTTAAAGCCGTTGCGGTAACCATCCTTACGCTCATGCTGCTTATTCCGCTGATGATGATTCAGTCATTGATTCGCGAGCGGCAAAACACCAAACAGGATGCCGTGCAGGATATTACATCGAAATGGGGTGGGGAGCAAACCGTTACCGGGCCTTGCCTCATTGTTCCTTACGAGGAAATTGTGCAGGAAGACAAAAAAGAAATCAGTGTGAAAAGAAATGTACTGGTTTTGCCCGAAACGTTGGATTCGAAAATTGAAACCCGGGTGGAAAAGCGGAAACGAGGCATTTACGACGCGTCGGTTTATACATCGGATATGAGCCTTTCGGGACGGTTCGATTTGTCGGTGATTGAAAAACAAAATATACCGCCTGCGCGAATAATGTGGAACGATATCCGCCTAATTATCGGATTGTCTGATTTAAAAGGCATAAAAGAAAATGTATCGTTGCAAAGCAATGGGCAAAAAATAGATTTCGAGCCGGGTATTTCTGTTGAAAACCTGGCTGTTGGAAGCGGTTTTGCCTCGGATGAAAAGGCGGAAAATGCTTACAGAGACAGTTCGTATGAATTATTTTCCGTGGGAATGAATGCAAAAATTGATTCATTGCCTATGAATTCTCCCGGAAAAATTCTTCCGTTTTCCATTTCCTTGAAAATGAACGGTTCTCAAGGGATTTACGTGGTTCCTGTCGGAAAAACGACAACCGCAAACATGAAATCGGATTGGGCAACACCCAGTTTCGGCGGGGAATTTCTTCCCGAAACCCGTGAAATACAGAAAACCGGATTTTCGGCGCAGTGGAAAGTGTTGGATTTAAACCGCAGTTTCGGGCAGGTTATCCGTTCGGATAATGCCAATGCCGTGAACCAAATGGCTTCGTCGCGATTCGGTGTGCGGTTTATTCAGGCGGTTGACCAGTATCAGCAAAATATGCGCAGCGTAAAATACGCTATCCTTATTATTTTGCTCACATTTGTGGCTGTATTTTTTATTGAGTTGTTGCAAAAGAAATCGGTAAACCCGTTTCAATACATACTCGTGGGATTGGCTTTGGTGCTGTTTTACACGCTGTTGCTCTCCATGTCGGAAGTGTTTGGTTTCAACCTCGCGTATTTTGTAGCGGCTGCAATGACTACTTTGTTAATCATGCTCCACATGGGCAGCATCCTGAAAAGCCGCAAGCAAGGGCTTTTAATCGGCGCCTTGCTCGCTTTCCTGTACATTTTTATTTTTATTCTTATCCAAATGGAAAGCTACGCTTTGCTGGTAGGAAGTTTAGGATTGTTCGCTATTTTGGCGGTGATTATGTATTATTCGAAGAAGATACGGTTTTCGTAACTACAAAAAATAAAACCGATAGGCATCGGATTAAATTCCCTGCCTATCGGTTTGCAATCCGATGCTTATCGGATTTTTTTTACTGCGCCTTATCCAGTTCCACGGTGAAGTGCCGCATAATCGGTTCTTCGCGGATGATTTTATAGCCCTTGGTTATGGATTCGCGACGATCGTACACGTTTTTCAGCGCGGCAGCGATCACATCCATGTGATTGTTGGTGTACGTGCGCCTTGGAATGGCGAGGCGGAGAAGTTCCAGCTCCGGATATCGGTTTTCGCGCGTAACGGGGTCGCGGTCGGCCAGTAACGCCCCCACTTCCACGCCGCGGATTCCCGCTTCGAGGTACAACTCTATCCCAAGCGTTTGGGCAATAAATTCTTCTTTCGGCACATGCGGCAGCACTCGCCCCGCATCCACAAAAATGGCGTGGCCGCCGGCCGGACGTTGGTAGGGAATGCCGTATTCATCGAGTTTTTTACCAAGATATTCCACTTGCTTGATGCGGGTTTCCAGGTAATCGAACTCGGTTCCTTCGTCCAAACCCACTGCCAGCGCGTTCATATCGCGGCCGCTCATACCGCCGTAAGTAACAAAACCTTCGTTCATGATGCAGAATTTCTGACACGATTTCCACAATTCCTGCGATTTGAACGCGACAAAACCTCCGATATTCACAATAGCGTCTTTTTTTGACGACATGGTCATGATATCGGCATACGAAAACATCTCTTTTACTATTTCCTTTATGGTCTTGTTTTCGTATCCTGTTTCGCGGGTTTTTATGAAATAGGCGTTCTCGGCAAACCGGGCGGAATCCATCAGCAGTAAAACGCCGTACTTTTTGCACAACTCTGCTACCGCTTTTATATTTTCCATCGAAACGGGTTGCCCGCCTGCCGTGTTGTTGGTAACGGTAAGCACCACGGCCGGAATTTTTTCTTTGGGATATTGCCGCAACACGGTTTCGAGCTTCACCACATCCACGTTTCCTTTGAACGGAATTTCGAGTTGTGTGTCCAAAGCTTCGCCAATGGTGCAATCTATGGCGAATGCTTGCCGGAACTCGATGTGCCCTTTTGTGGTATCGAAATGTGAATTTCCGGGTAAAATATCGCCTTTTTTGATGATAGCCGAGAAAAGAATGTTTTCCGCAGCACGCCCCTGGTGTGCGGGAAGAAAATAATTGAACCCGAGAATGTTTTTTATGGATTCTTTCATGTTGAAATACGAGCGGGCGCCGGCATAGCTCTCGTCGCCCAGCATCATTGCCGACCATTGCCGGTCGCTCATGGCGCCGGTGCCGGAATCGGTAAGTAAATCGATGAAAACGTAATCGCTTTTCAGTGCGAAAAGGTTGTATCGGGCTTCTTTAATCCACTGTTCGCGTTCTTGGCGCGTACTTCTTTTTATTGTTTCTACCATTTTTATGCGGTAGGATTCTGCAAAGGGGAGTTCCATGATTAGTTATGAGTGTTGAGTTATGAGGTTAGATATGGCAGATTATCAACTTTTGGTGTAAAGTCTTTAAATATCTGCGTTTAAAAATGTGTAAGATTTAATTATGCATTATGAATTATTCATTATGCATTCATGTAGTGGTAGCCGTCGCGGCGTTTGATGTGGATGTATTGTAGTTTTCGGTTCATGAAATACGGGTTACGTGTTTCGAATTAATTAGGATGCAAATATACTTATTTTTCAACTTTCCTCCTCGTATTGCTGATACAAAAAATCGTTGTACGGAAATCGTTGTATATGAATTTCTTTGGCTTTTTCGTATATGAGCGATTTTAATTCTTCTATGTTTATTTTTTCCTTTGCCGAAATAAAAATAGCATTGTCTTTGAGTTTGCTCATCCACGATTGTTTTAGCTCCTGGAGCGATGTGTTTTGGCGGGTTTTCGGCGTAAGGTCGTCTTCGTCTTTCTCGATGTGCGAAAAAGCGTCTATTTTGTTGAAGACCACAATGGTTGGCTTCTCGGTTTTGTCTATCTCGTAAAGTGTTTTTTCCACAACATCGATGTGTTCTTCAAAGGCGGGATGCGAAATATCCACCACGTGGAGCAGGATGTCGGCTTCGCGAACTTCATCGAGTGTTGATTTGAACGATTCGATGAGGTTGGTGGGGAGTTTACGGATAAAACCAACCGTATCCGTCAGGAGAAAAGGCAGGTTTTCGATGGTTACTTTTCGCACGGTGGTATCGAGCGTGGCAAAAAGTTTGTTTTCCGCAAAAATATCCGATTTGCTCAACAAGTTCATCAGCGTGGATTTGCCCACGTTGGTGTAGCCCACAAGGGCAAGGCGAACCAGTTTCCCGCGATTTTTACGTTGTACGGTTTTTTGCTTGTCTATATCTTTAAGTTCCTGTTTCAGCCGCGAAATTTTATCGAGAATAATCCGCCGGTCGGTTTCCAGCTGCGTTTCTCCCGGCCCGCGCATAATTACTCCGCCGCCACCGCGCTGACGCTCCAAGTGAGTCCACATTCTTGTTAACCGGGGAAGCAAGTCTTGATATTGAGCCAGTTCTACCTGCACTTTGGCGTGCGATGTTTGCGCGCGCATGGCGAAGATATCGAGAATAAGGCTCGTGCGGTCTAAAATACGGAGTTTCAGTTCTTTTTCAATGTTCCGGATTTGCTTGGCCGAAAGTTCATCGTCGAAAATAACCACTCCAACTTCGTTGTCTTCATCCTGAACATAGTTTGCTATTTCCTGTAATTTCCCGCTTCCCACAAACGTAACCGAATGGGGCATATCCAACCGCTGAACAAAGCGTTTGTCTGGAACTAAGCCGGCCGTTTCGGCCAAAAAAGCCAGTTCGTCGAGGTACTCGTTCACTTTTTCTTCGTTCTGTTCCGGTGTGATAAGTCCCACTAAAACAGCGTTTTCGTTTTTTATTTCGCTTGTTATAAAATCTTTCATTTTATCTTAAGACTAATAGATGTCAGATGTCAGATGTCAGGTATCAGATATCTGACTTTTGCTTTTAAGTGATTTATATATCGTAATTTCATACGAAGTGCCACAGAGAGGTTGCGCTTTATTTCTCCGTGCTCCTTTGTGTCCCTAAATCCTATATCCAAAAACCGATTCCCGCCATGAAAGACGATTGCGAAAAGTCTTTTATAAACTGGTATTTATATTCAAAACTAATTCGCGTCTTGTATCCGATATCATACTGTAAACCCAGTCCCAGATTAGCTCCTACACGGTGTAGCGTCCGGTCTTCCTCGCCAAAGCCACTTACTTTTGACGCATCGAACTTCCGGTTGGAATAGTGCAAACCCGCTATCGGATAAAAAGAAAACAACCACGATACGGGAACAACGTAATGTGCATCGGCGTCAACTTCCCACATGCTGCTGCCCTTTCTGGGTAAATAATAGGTGAAAGAGGGAGCAAACCTGATATTGTTGGTGTAATAATAATGCAAATGCGCACCGGCGCCCACACTTTCTATTTTATTGCCATAACCGGCATGAGCTCCAAGGCCAACCGTTCCTTCGTATTGTGCGAAGGATTTTATCGACCACAAAAACAGAAATACTAAAGATAGATATATAATTTTTCTCATAATTTAATTTGTTTGTTTTCTTTCAATACAGGCAGATGCCAATGAAATTTCACGGCTAAAATCCTGATTAGTATCACAATGGAGGCCGTCATAATCTCGTTTACCATCAGGTTCATATTTAAACTGTATCCGACGAAGAAAATAGTTCCACCGATAACGCACGCTAACGCGTAAATTTCTTTCCGGAAAATGAGCGGAATTTCCGTTATCAGCACATCGCGGAGCATTCCGCCGAACGAACCGGTTATGGTTCCCATAATGATTGCCACCCACGGTTCGAAGTCCATTGCCAGCGTTTTTTCAACTCCCACCACCACAAACAATCCCAAGCCGATACTGTCGAAAAGGAAAAACGTGTATTTCAGTTTCACCACTTTTGTTTTGAACAGTAAAACAAACAACAGCGCCAGCAAAGTAGCCCACAAATATACCGGACTGGCCATCCAGAAAGGGGTTACGCCGATAAATAAATCGCGAAGCGTTCCGCCGCCAATGGCCGTTACAAACCCGATGGTGAATGCTCCGAATAAATCGAACTTCTTGGTCGCTGCCATTCGCACACCGCTTATGGCGAAGGCAAATGTTCCCAGAAATTCTATAATATCAACGAACTGTATGTTTTCTATAAAATTCATCTGTTGTGGATATGCGTCTCTACGAATTACACAATCATCCCGCTTCCCAGGCACAACCGGTTTTCCGTATCATACACCACTCCAAACTGCCCTGCGGCAATTCCCTGTACAGGCTCATTGGAATGAATGCGATACAAATCGCCGATTTTTGAAATTCGCCCTTGGGTAAACTCCGGCGTGTGGCGGATTTTGAACGTAATGTCTTTTTCGCCTTCAAAATCACCCCAAACATCTTTGGATATAAAATTAAAGCCTTGCAAATTAATCACATTGCCGTACTGATGCTTGGTGTCGTATCCTTTTGAAACGTAAACAATGTTTCGGTTCACGTCTTTTTTAATCACAAACCAAGGCCCGCCGCTCAGGCCGAGCCCTTTTCGCTGGCCGATGGTGTGAAACCAAAATCCCTGATGCCGGCCTAAAATGTTTCCGGTTTCCAGTTCCACAATCAGGCCTTCTTTTTTGCCCAGGTATCGTTCTATAAAGTTGTTGTAGTTTACTTTTCCCAGGAAACAAATCCCTTGGCTGTCTTTTCGTTGTGCCGAAGGCAATTTGTTTTCCAGTGCAAGTTGGCGAACTTCCGATTTCAGCAAATTGCCGATAGGGAACATCAGTTTAGAAACTTGCAGGTAATTCACCTGTCCTAAAAAATAAGTTTGGTCTTTTATGTGGTCTTTAGCTGTGGAGAGCCACGTTAAGCCGTTGGCCTCGGTAGTTGTGGCATAATGTCCCGTAGCAATTTTGTCGAATTGATTTCCCCATTTTTGTTCAAACGTGCCGAACTTAATGAGTTTGTTGCACATCATGTCGGGATTGGGTGTCAGGCCGCGCTTTACGGAGTCGATGGTGTATTGCACCACGCTGTTCCAGTACTCTTCGTGCAATGAAACCACCTGGAACCGGCAACCGTATTTTTTCGCGATAAACGTAACAATCTCTATGTCTTCTTCCGAAGGGCAGTCGATGTATCCATGCTCATCCTCCATCCCTATTTTTATGTAAAAAATGGTTGGGTTGTAGCCCATCTCTTTCAGCCGATGAACCACCACTGAGCTGTCCACGCCCCCCGATACCAATGCTGCAATTTCCATTATTTCGTTGTTTTCAGGCACAAAGTTACGAAATAGAATCAGTTTTCCTAAGAAAAGAGATTTGCAAAGGCGTGAAAAAAGTTTGTTTTTTTAAAAAACAGCATCCGTTTCAAAAGTTTTTTTCTAACTTTACAAATTAATATATTGCGGATATTGTAAATTTATGCAATTTCGCAGGGCAACATACATTCAAGAGCGATTTGAATTATTGCCTTACACCTCCCGAATGTATTTCGGTTTACGAGAGAAAAGAAAAAAACTATATAAATGACCTACAAATGGAATTATCTTACCCTAACAAACGGCCAAAAAAATAAAAAAGATGAACTGACGAAAACATTACAAATTAATCCTGTATTGACGGAATTGTTGCTGAAAAGAGGCATTTCGAACGTGGAAGAGGCAAAGAAATTTTTGTATCCGAGCTTGAACGATTTACACGATCCTTTCCTGCTGCCCGATATGAAAAAAGCCATAAAGCGCATCGAGCAAGCCCTTGGTAACAAGGAGCGGATTCTGATATACGGAGATTACGATGTGGACGGAACCACTGCTGTTTCGTTGGTTTATAAGTTTTTACGGAAAATAACCAATAACATTGATTATTACATTCCGGACAGGTACGACGAAGGGTATGGCATATCGGTTCAGGGAATTGATTATGCCGTTGAAACAGGCGTTAAACTTATTATCTCTCTTGATTGCGGCATAAAAGCCGTTTCAAAAGTCGCGTACGCGAAAGAACACGGAATCGATTTCATTATTTGCGATCACCACATGCCCGACGATAAACTGCCCGACGCCGTGGCCGTTGTCGATGCTAAGCGGGCAGACTCCATCTATCCATACAACGAACTTTCCGGTTGCGGGGTTGGGTTTAAGCTCGTTCACGCTTTTTCCATTCGCAACGGTTTGGCTTTCTCGGATATTGAGCCCCTGCTCGATTTGGTTGCCGTGAGCATTGCCGCCGATATCGTACCCATTACGGGCGAAAACCGGGTAATGATGCACTATGGCCTGAAACGGCTGAATTCGAATCCCGGTTTCGGATTGCGCGGAATTATCGAGATTTGCGGCCTGCAGCGAAAACAGATTACGGTGAACGATATTGCCTTTAAAATCGGGCCCCGGATTAACGCCTCGGGCAGGATGATGAACGGCAAAGAGGCCGTGGATTTGATGCTGGCCGCCGATATGTCGCAGGCCAGGCAAAAGGCCGTGAATATTGATAAATACAACGAAGACAGGCGCGAACTCGACAAAAAAATTACCGACGAAGCCGTCGATTTCGTGGACAATCGTTTCAACATTGCCCAACACAAAAGCATTGTGCTTTACAACGAAACGTGGCACAAGGGAATTATCGGCATTGTTGCATCGAGGCTCACGGAAAAATATTATCGTCCGGCTGTGGTGCTCACAAAATCGGGCGGAATGATTTCCGGCTCGGCGCGTTCCGTCAATAATTTCGATGTGTACAAAGCCATAGAAGCCTGCAAGGATATTCTCGAAAACTTTGGCGGGCACATGTATGCCGCCGGCTTAACGCTGAGAGAGGAAAACCTGCCGGAATTTAAACGCCGTTTCGATGTAATTTCGTTTGAAGAGATAGAAAACAAAACCATGCAGCCGCAATTAACGGTGGATGCCGAGATTTCGTTGAGCGACATCACTCCCAAATTCGTTCAGGAGTTGTCAATGTTCAATCCGTACGGGCCTGAAAACGAGAATCCGGTTTTTGTTACACGCCATGTGCTGGATGCCGGCGGCAGCAAACTGGTGGGGCGCGGATTTCACCACATCAAGCTCGAACTTATCGATAAAACGGTGTCGCAACCGGTGCAGGCCATCGCCTTTAGCTCCGACGCGCATTTTAAAAAAATAAAGGAAAAACAACCCGTCGATATTTGTTATACGATTGAAGAAAACCGTCACGGCGGCAGCTCTTACACGCAGCTGATGATTAAAGATATAAAGTAATTTTGAGCCCATTCTGAAAAGTGTAAAGCAATAACAATCGCAGATTTTATCGTTGTGTTTTTGTGTCTTAATGGCTACAATTGAATTACCTTTGAGCAATGCAATCAGTTCTGTTTCATGATATTCTGAAAAAATACTGGGGCTACGATTCGTTTCGTCCGCTTCAGGAAGAAATCATTCAATCGGTTTGGGAGCGAAAAGATACGCTGGGATTGATGCCCACGGGCGGCGGAAAATCGCTCACTTTTCAGGTTCCCGCCATGGGGATGGACGGGCTTTGTTTGGTTGTTACGCCGCTTATCGCGCTGATGAAAGACCAGGTAGATAACCTGCGCGAGAAAGGCATAAAAGCCACGGCGGTTTATTCGGGAATGTCTCGCGATGAGATTCTTACCGCGCTCGAAAACTGCATTTTCGGCGATTATAAATTCCTGTACGTGTCGCCCGAAAGGCTTTCTTCCGATATTTTTCTGACAAAACTCCGGGCAATGAAAATTTGCCTGCTGGTAGTAGACGAGTCGCACTGCATATCGCAGTGGGGTTACGATTTTCGTCCGTCGTACCTTAAAATTGCCGATATCCGCGGTTCGCTGCCCGGTGTTCCGGTGTTGGCGCTCACCGCCACAGCTACGCGCGAAGTTGCTGATGACATCCAATCGAAACTGCAATTCAAAGAAAAAAATGTTTTCAGAACAAGTTTCGAGCGCGAAAATCTTTCGTACGTGGTTCGTACGGCAGAAAATAAGATTGCCGAACTCACTCGCATCCTGAAATCGGTATCCGGAACAGCCATAGTTTACGTGCGCAGCCGGCAGCAAACGAAAGATATAGCGGTTGCCTTGCAAAAATCGAAAATTTCGGCCGATTTTTTTCACGCGGGGCTGTCGCACGAAGAAAAAATCTACAAACAAAACGCGTGGAAAACCGATGAATGCCGCGTTATTGTTTCCACCAACGCTTTCGGAATGGGAATCGATAAGCCCGATGTGCGGCTGGTTATTCACATGGATTTACCCAACTCGCTCGAAGAATATTACCAGGAAGCAGGCCGTGCCGGCCGCGATGGCAAACGTTCCTACGCCATTATTTTATACACCAAAGCCGACAGCGCCAAACTTAAAAAACGTATTTCCGACGCATTTCCCAAAAAAGAATTTATTGTGCGGGTTTACGAGGCGTTGGGAAATTTCTTTCAAATTGCGGTGGGGGCGGGGATAAACAATATTTACGATTTCAGTTTGCACGAATTTTGCCACGCCTTCAAGTTTTCACGTCTGCCAGCGCATCACGCGCTCAAAATGCTGGAACTTGCCGGATACATAGAATATACCGAAGAGGTGGACGCCCGCTCGCGGATTCGCTTTACCGTTTTTCGCGACGAACTTTACTCGCTCCATCTGCCAAAAGACACTGATGAGTTGATACAGACAATTCTGAGAAATTACACCGGCGTTTTTTCCGACGAAGTGTATATTGACGAGGCCATGCTGGCAATTAGGCTTGGCAAATCGCGCGACGAAGTTTACCAAATGCTCGTGCAGCTTTCCAAACTTAGATACATAAATTATGTGCCCCAAAAAACCACGCCGTTTATTGTTTACGCCGCTTCGCGCGAAGACACACCGTTTGTGTCCATTCCCAAATCGGTTTACGAAGAGCGCAAAAAACGGTTCGAAAATAGGATTGTATCAATGACCGATTACGCGGACAGCGATCGGATTTGCCGCAGCCGGATGTTGTTGATTTATTTCAACGAAAAAAATCCGAAAGATTGCAGCCACTGCGATGTGTGCCTGCGAAAAACCGAAACGGGGCTGACAAATTATGAATTTTCCGAAATAGAAACGCTGCTTGCCGCATCCTTAAGCGCAGCTTCTCCTCAACGGCTGGAGGGTTTGGTGAAATCGGTTTCCGGTTTTAGCAGCGAGAAAGTGATAAAAGTTATTCGTTTTTTGGTGGATGGAGGAAAATTGAAGTTGAAGGACGATGAAATTTCATTGGGAGCTGCGAGTTTCAACTCGCAGTAACGGAGTTACAGGCTCCGCGTATCGTTTCCCACCGCCCAAGTCAACACCACATCCGGAAAAACTTCGTAGTGAATTTGAAATGCCTGTTGTTGCCCGGTTTTAGATTCAAAAGCTTGGAAAATGCCTTTTTGCTGAGGTGTGAACGGCTGAATGTGAAGGTGTTCCTTGAAGTCGATTTCGTTTTCCTCCATCAGTTTAAACAAGGTTTCCTTTGCCGACCAATGCAGCAGTTGGTGAATAATTTTCCGGGAAGAATCAATGTATTCATCCGGAGAAATAAATTTGTCGGCAAGTCGGCTTACCCGTCCCGAAACGGTTTCCACATCAATTCCTACGGAAGCGTGTTTGTGCAACAGAATGGCCGCGTAGTTCCGGGTGTGTGAAATGCTTATGTTGTAGGATTTATCGAGCAGAAAGGGTTTTCCATCGGGCAGGTTGCCAATAATTTTATCTTCGTGCAGAAGTTCGAAGAGCAAAACGCGCGTGGTGAGCCATTCAATAATTCTTCTTTCCGAGCGCATTTTCGAAATATGCTTTTCTGCTTCAATTTGTTGGTTGGGGGGCAACAAATTTAGCAAAGTGTCGGCGTTATCGTTGATTTTTCGAATGCCGATAAGCCCTCCCTCATCAATATATGCCTTGCGTATCAGCATTATTCTGCTTCATTTTCGGATGGAATAAAGCGCACTTTCACAATGCGTCGTTTACTCATTTCTTCGGCCTGAAATCCGTATTTTTTATACTGCAACAATTCTTTTCGTTTCGGGAAATCGCCTTTCAGTTCCAGCATGAGTCCGGCAATGGTGTCAACCTCTTCCTGCAGTTTTTCGAAATCTTTTTCGGCAACTCCGGTAACTTCAATAAAATCTTCGAGCGAAGTTTTCCCTTCAAAAATATAGGAGCCGTCTTGTGCAAGGGTGTAAAACGGTTTCACTTCTTCGTCGTACTCGTCGCTTATATCGCCCACAATTTCCTCCAAAATGTCTTCCATGGTAACAATTCCGTTTGTGCCGCCGTATTCGTCCACCACAATGGCCATGTGGTTTTTGTTGGCGCGGAACTCTTCCAGCAAATCGTCTATCCGCTTGGTTCCCGGCACGAAATAGGCGGGACGGATGAGCGATTGCCAGCGGAAATTATCGGCTTTGCCCAAATGAGGCAATAAATCTTTCACGTACAAAATGCCCTGAATTTGGTCGGGGTTCTCATCGAAAACCGGAATGCGTGAAAATCCGGCTTCTACAATAAAGCCGATGACTTCCGTGAACAGTGTTTCGTTGTTCAGCGCCACCACATCGGAGCGGGATACGAGAATATCGTTTACCGTTTTGTCTCTGAAGCGGATGATGCCTTCGAGCATGTCTTTCTCTTGTTCGTGCTTGATTTCGCCCGATGTAATTTCGAGGGCTTTCGATAAATCGTCCATCGAAATTTCGTATCTTTTTTGTATGGTGTTGCGATTGAAAATATTGGAAGTGCGTACCAACAGCGAGGAAAAAGGAGTCATCAGTTTATTCAGAATGCCGATGAATCGCGAGTGAGCCCTTACAAACGCCAATGATCTTTGCGAGCCGTATGTTTTGGGAATAATTTCCACGAACAAAAGAATGAACAATATAATAACCAGTAACTCCAGAATGATTTTGTTGCTGGGGCCCGAGAAAAAAGGGATCAGGTTAAGCAGGTAAAAAAGAAGGGTTACTATTATAATATTCAGAAAATTGTAGGAAATGACAATGGCGCTCAGCAGTTTTTCTGGTTTTTCAAGCAGGTGCGATGCGCGTATCGATTTTCGATCGGTATTGGTGTGAATTTCTTCGGTTTCTTCGTTGCTGAGAGAGAAAAATGCAATTTCCGAGCCGGAAATAATGGCATTGATAAAAGTAAGTACCAGCGTAAGTACAATTAAAACATAGTCGGCAGCCGATAATGCGGTTGCCTGTACATCGGGATATATAAACGAAAGAGGATCGGGATCCAATGCGCAGAAATTTAGTGAAACAAAAGAGAATGGTTTATGCCTGAAAAGAGCCAAGAGCCGGTAATGAGAACAGATTACAGGCATTTTGCCTGAATGGGCGGACGCACAATTTTTTCACCGGCGCCATCGCCGCCATCCGTCATGGAACCTCCGGCAATTTTTAAACACAAATCATTCTCTGCAAAATTACGATGTTTTTTTAAAACGGCAAATCATCTACCTCAGAATTGTCGCTCAAGTTTGCCGATGAATCTGGTGAATCATAAGATGAATCGGCTTTCTCGTTCTGATAGCTTCCTGCACCTTCGTTGCCACCACCGGCTCTGCGGCTCAGCATTTCTACGTTATCGGCATAAATTTCAGTGATGTATCTCTTCACTCCGTTCTGGTCGTCGTACGAGCGTGATCGGATTTTTCCTTCGATATACAATTGCGTGCCTTTTTTAACGAACTTTTCTACAATCTGCGCCAACCCTCTCCAGCAAACAATATTATGCCATTCCGTACGCTCGGGAACTTGCGTTCCGTTGGCTGCCGTGTATCCTCTCTCGCTGGTGGCCAAAGGGAAATTTGCTTTTACATTGTCATTGTCAAAATACTTAATTTCAGGGTCTTTTCCCACATTTCCTACTAAAATAACTTTGTTTACCGACATAACTTTAAAAATTTGGTTTAATAATCAATTCAAAGCAAAATTAGTTATTTTTTTAGATTCTGCAAGTATTTTAATCAAATTGTTTCCAGATATTTATGAATAAGCCTGGAAACCGGATACTTAAACAGCTCTGCAGACTTGATTTTGAGGTATTTTGCACCGGCATCGAAAACGGTTTTGGAATCGAGTTCAACGAAATAAAAATCGGCATGAATGATGCGATGCGACAATACGTGCCTGAGACGAAGTTTGTGAGTGAGAAAAACGTTGGCCGAGGATGGAAACAACCGCGTGAACTCATCGTCGGATTGCAGGCTCAACAAATCGCGTTGCGTGTTGGTTTCAATCAGTGGAAACTCGTACAGGTTTTTCCAGATATCGGCTTTGGTTCGCTTTATTAAATAGGTGAATCCGTTTTGTTGGATATGAAAATAATTGAAGAAACGTTCTTTTTGAGTTGTTTTCCCTTTCTTTACCGGAAAAGCCAGCGGCGTTTTTCTTTCAAGAGCCAAGCAAAAAGGTTGTAAAGGGCACTCTGTGCATTTAGGTTGCTGCGGTGTGCAAACCAACGCTCCCAATTCCATAATGGCCTGATTGTGAGTTCCGGGATTTTGTTCATCGAGAATGGATTGCGCTGCTTCGGCAAAGATTTTTTTGCCGCCGTGGGTGTCTATAGGCGTTTCAATGGCGAACAACCGCGATAATACCCGGTAAACATTGCCGTCGACAACCGGATGCGGCAAATTGTAAACAATGGATGAAACGGCCGCCGCCGTGTATTCTCCAATGCCTTTGAGCGAGAGAATATCGGGGTACGACGTTGGAAAAACACCGTGGAATTTTTCCATAATTTGCTTGGCTGCCGCGTGCAGGTTTCTGGCGCGGGAGTAGTAACCCAGTCCTTGCCAGATTTTTAGCACGTCGTCTTCCGGCGCTTCGGCCAGCGATTTTATATCGGGAAATCGTTCCGTAAATCGCAGGAAATAATTATATCCTTGGTTTACACGCGTTTGTTGAAGTATTATTTCCGAAATCCAAACAAAATACGCTTCCGGGGTTTCTCTCCAAGGCAAGTGTCGTTTGTTTTTTTGATACCAATTTTGTAAAACTCTGCTAATCAGTTTGTCGTTCTCTTTTATATTCATTATCTTTGCAAAATCAATACAAAGCTACTTTAAAAACACGTGCAAGCGAGAAAATTGCAGAAAAAATTAAAAATAAACAGTTTTTATTTTTTGAGTTGAAAAAAAAGCTATATATTTGCAGTCCAAAATTTTAAGAATTAACTATAATCACTAACATTAAAAAAAATAAGAAAATGACTAAGGCAGACATCGTAAACGAAATTGCAAAGAACACGGGTGTAGATAAAGCATCAGTTTTGGCAACAGTAGAATCTTTTATGGAAGTTGTAAAAGATTCATTAGCAAGTAATGAGAATGTTTATTTAAGAGGTTTCGGTAGCTTTATCGTAAAGAAAAGAGCTGAAAAAACCGCTCGTAACATTTCTAAAAACACCACCATCATTATTCCTGCACACAATATACCCGCTTTCAAACCGGCAAAAACGTTTGTTGCTCAAGTTAAGGATAATAATAAATAAGAAGATTACGTAAAATTTAAAAATTAAACAAGATGCCAAGCGGAAAAAAAAGAAAAAGGCATAAAATGGCTGTTCACAAACGGAAAAAAAGACTGAGAAAAAATAGACATAAAAAGAAAAAATAGTCTTTTTTAAAGTTTTTAGAGCCATCCTATACAAGAACAAACTTAAAAGATTAACTTTAAAAGTTTGTTCTTTGTGTATAATGCTTTAAAATGTGTTCGCGAGAACACTGCTGTCTGTTCGGAGGAACAGAAGCCTTAATTAATTAAAACATTAAAACAAAAAATTGTGGCAAGCGAACTTGTAGTGGATGTTCAGCCCAAAGAGATTACGCTGGCTGTTCTCGAAGATAAAAAACTCGTAGAGTTACAACAAGAGAGCCAGAGCGAGTCTTACGCGGTTGGAAATATCTATTTAGGCAGGGTCAAAAAATTGATGCCCGCTCTAAATGCTGCATTTGTAGATGTAGGACACAAAAAGGACGCTTTTCTTCACTATTTGGATTTAGGGGTAGAATTTAACTCGGTTACGAGTTTTCAGAAGACGATTCAGGACAAGAAAAAAAACATGCAGGTTCAGAAAATGAAACTGCAGCCCGATATCGAAAAAGAAGGTTCCATCTCGGATAAACTGAAAGTAGGACAGGAAATTTTGGTGCAAGTTGCCAAAGAACCCATTTCTACCAAAGGGCCGAGATTGACTGCCGAAATTTCATTCGCGGGACGCTTCATGGTATTGATTCCGTTTATAGAGCGTGTTTCGGTATCGCAAAAAATTAAATCGCGCGAAGAACGCGCACGTCTTCGACAGCTCATACAAAGCATCAAGCCCAAAAACTTCGGCGTAATAATTCGTACGAATGCCGAAAATAAAAGAGTTGCGGAACTTGATGCCGAGTTAAAAGCATTGGTAAAACGCTGGGAAGATACCGCCGAGAAGCTGCCGAAGGCAAAGCCGCCGTCGCTGGTTTTTGAAGAAACAGGACGCACGGTAGGGTTGCTTCGCGATATTTTCAGCCCATCGTTTGAACAAGTCCACATCAACGACGCGGATGTGGCAAAACAGATTGCCGAGTATGTCAGCTTAATTGCTCCCGACAGAAAAAATGTTGTAAAACATTACAACGGAGCAACGCCCATATTAGACAACTTTGGCGTCACAAAACAAGTTAAATCGCTCTTTGGCAAAACCGTTACATTTAAAAACGGCGCTTATCTCATCATCGAACACACCGAGGCATTGCACGTTATTGACGTGAACAGCGGAAACCGCAACAAACAATCGCTCGGACAAGAAGACAGCGCCTTTGAGGTAAATGTTGCCGCCGCCGAAGAAATTGCCCGCCAACTGCGCTTGCGCGATATGGGCGGAATTATCGTGGTCGATTTTATCGATATGAACAAAGGTGAGCACCGCAACAAACTGTTCAATAAAATGAACGAGTTTTTGTCCACCGACAGAGCGAAACACAAAATTCTTCCGTTGAGTAAATTCGGGTTGATGCAAATTACGCGTCAGCGAGTACGCCCGGAAATGGAAGTCGCCACAAGCGAGACATGCCCCACTTGCTTTGGAAAGGGAAAGATTAAATCGTCGATTTTATTTGCCGACACGTTGGAAGGAAAAATCGATTATTTGGCTAATAAATTAAAAGTGAAGAGATTCAGTCTGCACATACATCCTTATGTTGCAGCTTATGTTCAACAGGGTTTGTTTTCGTTGAAATATAAATGGAAAAAGAAATACGGTGTTGCTATGAAAGTAACTCCCAACCAAAGTTTGGGATTCCTGCAATACGTGTTTTACGACAAGGATAACAACGAAATAGACCTGAAAGAAGAAATTGAAATGAAATAAAGTTTCGCATTTGCGAAAAATTAGGTAAAAACCGAATTGCGTATGCAGTTCGGTTTTTTGCGTTTAGGGGAGACGAAGTTTTTTAACTTCGTTAGGGACGAAGGCGAAGCCATAGTCTCCCGCTACACCCCATCCACATCATAAAACAACACAACATACTTAAAATCCGGATTTTCGCGAAAGCGATTTTCTACCGATTTTAAAAACGCACGCACTTTCATTGTAGAAATGTTGGTGTCGAGTTTCAACAAAATATCGCGGATATGATACCGTTGAATACGGCTGATAACCGGTTTGTTAGGCCCCAACACCATTTCGCCGAGCGATTGTTTCAATAAACGGCTAAAAAACTCGGACCCCAGTTCCACCTTCCGTTCATCGTTGTGTTTAAAAACAATGGAAATCAATCGCTTGTAAGGCGGATAGTGGAACAATTTTCGCTCCGCGAGTTGGGAATGAAAAAAACCTGCGTAATCGTTTGTCTGCAAATACCGGTAAACAGGTTGTTCGGGATCGGCGGTTTGAATAACAACTTCGCCTTGCCTGTTTTTTCTGCCGGCACGTCCGGCTGCTTGCAGCATCAGTTGAAAACCCCGTTCGTGCGAACGAAAATCGGGATGGTTGAGCAAGCCGTCGGCAGCAATAATGCCCACGATACTCACGTTATCGAAATCCAATCCTTTCGAAAGCATTTGTGTACCAACCAAAATCTGCACTTTTTTATCCTGAAAATCGGAGATTATTTTTTCGTAAACGTTTTTCCCGCGCGTAGTATCGGTATCCATGCGGGCGATTGCGGCATCGGGGAAAAGAGTAGCCACTTCTTCTTCCAGTTTCTCGGTTCCCATTCCGATAAGCTGTACGCTTTTTTCATGACAGGCCGGACATTCGTAAACCGGTTTATACGTTTTGTTGCAGTAGTGGCATTTCAGTTCTTTGCGGTTTTTGTGATAAGTGAGAGACACGTCGCACCGGCTGCACTTGGGTGTCCATCCGCAAAGTTTGCACTCCAGCATCGGTGCAAATCCGCGCCGGTTGCGAAACAGAATCACTTGTTGGCCCGATTGCAGCGCCGTGTTTATTTTTTCGATGAGCCCCGGCGCCAACACCGATTTCATTTTTTTCGTCCGCCGAAGTTCTTTGGTGTTCTCGAACGTGATTTGGGGCAGCTCTATATTTTCGAATCGTTTTGCAAGGGTTACCAATCCGTATTTTCCGGTTTTGGCGTTGTGAAACGATTCAACGGAAGGCGTTGCCGACCCAAGCAGCGTTTTTGCTCCGCAAATATGCGCCAGCATAATGGCAGTATCGCGTGCGTGGTAACGGGGAGCGGGTTCTTGCTGCTTGTAACTGGTTTCGTGTTCTTCATCCACAATTACCAGACCCAAATTCCGGTAAGGCAGAAAAAGCGACGATCGCACGCCGATAACAATTTCATAAGGCGAAGCGGACAACATTTTTTGCCAGATTTCGGTACGTTCGTTATCGTTTATTTTGGAATGATAAATACCTAACTTGTCGCCGAAAACGGCTTGCAGCCTTGTTGTCAGTTGCGTGGTGAGGGCAATTTCGGGAACCAGGTAAAGCGTTTGTTTCTTTAGTTTGAGTTGTTCACGAATAAGATGAATGTAAATCTCGGTTTTTCCGCTCGATGTAACTCCGTGCAGCAAACAAACATTTTTTTCTTCGAATCGGCTGTTTATTTCCCCGAATGCCGTTTGTTGATGTTCGTTCAGTTTGAAAGGGTTGCGGGTAGTTCCCACTTGTTTTTTTATCCGGCTTACATCTTCGAAGTATTGAATCAATATGTCCTTTTCAATCAAACCGTTTAAGACGGCATTGCTGCATCGTGTTTCGGCCATGATTCTTTTTTTTGCGATGCTTTCCGTTTGTTCATCCAAAAACATTTTCTTCAGCGTCCGGTAAAGTTCGGCTTGCTTGGCGGCGCGTCCGATAACTTGTTCCGCATTGTCCTGCATATCGGTGTTGAATCGGATGAAAGTTTCTGTTTTCGAAGTGTATTTTTGCTTAATATCTTCCTGAATTTCAACAATATTTTTGAAAACCAACGAATAGAGGTGCGGCAATAAATCCTTGATGTTTAACTGCTTTTCTGTTTTGGAAACGGATTGAGATTTTGTTTTACGAAGTATTTCTACAATTTTTTCTTCGGTGGGAGTTAATGGAGTGTTATTGGTGTCTGCATCGGTCAACGTCAGTGAAGTTTCGCTCTCCAGTTTCAGTTTCGAGGGTACGGCTGCTTTGTAAACATCGCCTAAGGGCGACATATAATAAAAAGAAATCCACTCCCACAACCGCAACTGTTTTTCGGTTACTACCGGATGCGAGTCTATGAGGGAATGAATTTCTTTTACTTCAATTCCTTTTGGAGCGTTGTTGTGCAGTTTGTGGATGATTGCGGTGTATAATTTCCGTTTTCCGAAAGGAACAATTACCCTGAATCCAATGCCGGCCTTGTTTTGCAATGGCGCGGGAACGGCGTAGGTAAAAGATTCGAACGGAAGTGGGAGAATTACATCAGCAAACATTCACCAGACCTTATTTTTTGAAAAATATCCAATTTTAGAAAAATACGGCCGCGGTTATAGACCAAAATCCGGACTTTTGATTAAAAATATCGTCAAGTTCCGGTTCATCCACAGAATAGTCGTCTGTTAATTTCATTCTGTAGTTAAGTCCTAAGGCTACTCTATCAATTACTTCTGCGCCCACCCCGAGATTAATACCTGCTGCAAATTTTTTTGCTTCAACCTTATCCCTGAAAGAGGCATACTTAAATTCATCTCCCGCCAACCGAAAATTAGCATAAGGCCCGGCAGCTAAAAATACTTTTACGGGTGAAATAAGTCCGATTTTGTACTTTAGGTTTAAAGGAACATCGATGTAATGATTTGAAATATCTTCCACCATACTTCTGATTCCCTCTTCATTTATGGTTTTTATGTTCATTTTCTCATTGCTGTATAGCGCCGAGGCTTCTATTCCAAAATCAACAATAGGAAGCATGAATTCTAAAGTAGGCCCCACTTTAAAGTTATTCATATTCTCCACCGAGTATATGTCTTCGGTAAAAGTTGGTTTATTGATACCTACTTCTCCTCTAATCCCAAACCGCAATTGCGCGCTTGCTGTGCTTTCTATGCTTCCAATGATAAGAAAGATGAGAAAGCCGGTAATAAATAGTTTTTTTGATTTCATAACTGAATGAGTTTAAATAAATAATCCAACCGTTTGCAAATGCAAATCTATTATATTAGACAGTTGAAACGGTAAAAAGTTAAGTCAAAAATGTTAATTAATCCTATTTTTGAAATTGTTCATCAAAAAAAGCGTCTTGCTATTTTACGATAACAAAACGCTCTTAATGAATTTTTTACGGATTTCAGTCCTGGAATTTTGCTTTCAGGAACTCGCGGTTCAAGCGGGCAATGTGGGTAATGGAAATGTTTTTAGGACATTCCTGTTCGCAAGCGCCGGTGTTGGTGCAGTTTCCGAAACCCAGTTCGTCCATCTTGGCAACCATGGCTTTGGCGCGTTTCACGCGTTCTACTTTCCCTTGCGGAAGCAAAGCCAATTGGCTTACTTTTGCCGATACGAAAAGCATTGCCGATCCGTTTTTGCAAGTAGCCACGCAGGCTCCGCATCCAATGCAGGACGCGGCATCCATGGCTTCATCGGCAGCGTATTTGGGAATGGGAATGGCGTTGGCGTCGGGTATGCCTCCGGTATTTACCGATACGTATCCGCCGGCTTGAATGATTTTATCGAAGGAGGTGCGGTCGACCATCAGGTCGCGAATTACCGGAAATCCGGCCGAGCGCCAGGGTTCCACCGTAATGGTGTCGCCTTCGTTGAATTTACGCATGTGCAGCTGGCAGGTTGTGATGTCTTCATCGGGCCCGTGAGGGAATCCGTCGATGTAGAGGCTGCACATTCCGCAGATGCCTTCGCGGCAATCGTGGTCGAAAACCACCGGGTCTTTTCCTTCGTTAATGAGTTGTTCGTTCAGTATGTCCAGCATTTCAAGAAACGAACTGCCTTGCGAAATATTTTTTAATTCGTATGTTTCGAAGCGTCCTTTTTCTTTCGGGCCTTTCTGACGCCATACTTTTACTTTTATGTTAATATCTTTATCCATAGTAAAGTTGTTTTTTAGTAATGAGTATTCAGTTTACAGTTCCGAGTCTGATAACAGCGAACTGTTTACTGTGAACTGATTTTTACGACTTGTAATTTCTTTGTTCCCGAACAATAAACTCATATTCGAGCGGTTCTTTATACAGGGCGGGAGCGTTGTCTTCGCCTTTGTATTCCCAGCAGGAAACATAGGCAAACCTGTCGTCGTGGCGCATGGCCTCTCCTTCTTCGGTTTGGTGCTCCAAACGGAAGTGGCCGCCGCAGGATTCTTCCCTGTCTAATGCGTCGTGAGCCATAAGCTCGCCAATTTCGATAAAGTCGGCCAGGCGGAGCGCTTTCTCCAACTCCACGTTCAAAGAACTTTTTTCGCCGGGAATGCGCACATCAGACCAAAATTCTTTTTTCAATACTTTCAGGTCTTCGATGGCTTTTTTCAAGCCTTCGGCTTCGCGTCCCATTCCCACAAAATCCCACATAATGTGGCCGAGCTTTTTGTGATAATAATCCACCGAATGTTGGCCTTTTACGTTCATAAGCCTTTCCATACGCGCATCGATATCTTTCTCTGCATTTTCAAATTCAGGACTGTCGATGCTGAATCTTGGCACCCTGATTTGGTCGGCAAGATAACTTTGAATGGTGTATGGAAGCACGAAATACCCGTCGGCCAGTCCCTGCATCAATGCCGAAGCTCCCAAGCGGTTTGCGCCGTGATCGGAGAAATTGGCTTCGCCGATGGCGAAAAGGCCGGGTATGGAAGTCATCAGTTCATAATCAACCCAAATGCCGCCCATGGTGTAGTGGATGGCCGGATAAATCATCATGGGAGTTTCGTACGGATTGTCGTTGACGATTTTCTCGTACATCTGGAACAGGTTTCCGTAGCGGGCTTCCACCACGTCTTTGCCCAACCGGTTGATGGCATCGGCAAAGTCGAGATAAACAGCCAATCCGGTTGTTCCTACGCCATAACCCGCATCGCAGCGTTCTTTGGCCGCGCGTGAGGCCACGTCGCGGGGAACAAGGTTTCCGAAAGCCGGATAACGACGCTCCAGGTAATAATCGCGGTCTTCTTCCTTTATTTCGGTTGGCCTTAGTTTTCCGGTTCGAATGGCTTCGGCATCTTCTTTCTTTTTGGGAACCCAAATACGTCCGTCGTTACGCAACGATTCCGACATCAGCGTCAGTTTCGATTGAAATTCGCCGTGAACGGGAATACACGTGGGGTGAATTTGCGCCATGCAAGGATTGGCGAAATAAGCGCCTTTCTTGTAACATTGCCACACGGCCGAGCCGTTGGATGTCATGGCGTTTGTTGAGAGGAAAAAAGCGTTTCCGTATCCACCGGTTGCAATAACCACGGCGTGAGCGGCAAATCTTTCCAGTTTTCCGGTTACGAGGTTGCGGGCGATAATTCCGCGGGCACGGCCTTCGATAATTACGAGGTCAACCATTTCGTAACGGGTATATAATTTCACTTGTTTCTTATTAACGGCGCGGCTCAGAGCGCTGTAAGCGCCAAGGAGCAATTGTTGCCCGGTTTGTCCGCGGGCGTAAAACGTACGCGATACTTGCGCACCGCCGAAAGAGCGGTTGTCTAACAATCCGCCGTACTCGCGGGCAAAAGGAACGCCCTGCGCCACGCACTGGTCGATAATGGCGTTTGAAACTTCGGCCAGGCGGTAAACGTTGGCTTCGCGTGCGCGATAATCTCCGCCCTTTATGGTATCGTAAAACAATCGATATACCGAGTCGCCGTCGTTCTGATAGTTTTTGGCGGCGTTTATACCGCCTTGTGCGGCAATGGAGTGGGCGCGGCGCGGCGAGTCCTGAATACAGAAGTTAAGCACATTGAATCCCAGTTCGCCCAACGACGCGGCTGCGGATGCTCCGGCAAGCCCCGTTCCCACCACAATCACATCCAAACGGCGTTTGTTGGCCGGGTTCACCAGCTTTTGCTTGGCTTTGTAGGTTGACCATTTTTCCGCCAGCGGGCCCTTTGGAATTTTGGAATCTTGTTTTATCTTATTGTCTGCTGCAGTAGTTTGGTGTTCTACTTTTGCAGTTTCGTCTTCTTTGTTTATCATAATGTTTTTAAATTTTAGTGAGTAAGATTACGAGCCAAAGCCCAGTAAAAAATAAAGCGGAACAGAGACAAACAGCAAACAAATAACGGTTGCGAGAACGTGTGAGATTGTTTTCAAACGGGGCAGCCATGTCTGGTTGCTCCATCCCAGTGTTTGCATTCCGCTCCAGAACCCGTGAGTGAGGTGAAACCACAGCGCCACAAGCCACACAATATAGATTATGCTGTAAAGGGGTTGAATGAAGAGCTCGCGGATGAAGTAAGCCCCGTCTGTTGGGTCGTGATAACCCGCGGCCGCGTAATTGTGCCCGTGCATAAGTTCAACCAGCTGCATTTTCGACCAGAAATGGATTAAATGCAACACCAGAAAGCCCAGAATTATTACTCCCAGGACAAACATGTTTTTCGAAGCCCACGATACGGTTTTTTGAGGCTTGGAAACCGCGTATCTGTCCGAACCGCGCGCTTTTAAATTCTGAAGCGTTAAAATACACGCAAAAATGATGTGAACAATGAAACCCAATGCCAAAATTCCTGTTGCAATTAAAGCATACCAGTTTGCGCCCAGCATTCCTGCAACCGTGTTGTATGCTTCTGCCGAAATGATGACAATGAAGTTCATCAAACTGTGAAACATCAAAAATAAGACGAGAAACAATCCGGAAATAGCCATGATTAGTTTCCGTCCAATAGAAGATTTAATTAACCAACTCATAAAATTTTTGTTTAAAATTTATTTAGTAAATATATTGATTTTCAGATTACGGTGATAAAATTGAAAAATTAGTTCTATAGAAATGTGGAAATTCAATTCAGATCACAAAAATAGCATTTTAAAACATGAAAAAAGAATAATTTTGAGGAATATTTTTTTTGGTTTTCTTATTTAGAAACATTCTTGTTAACGAACTTGAAGTTCTGAAAAAACAAGCATTTATTTTTAACAATAAATTTCGCCATATACTTATAAAAGTGTATTTTTGAGCATTAAAATTAATAT
>JAUNRY010000168.1 GCA_030539475.1 Bacteroidia bacterium
CGAAACGCACTTTCATGCGCGTATCTTCGTTGGTGCCGCAGAAGGTATCAACCACGTAAAGTTTTTTCGCTTTCGAAAGTTGGTCGGCCACCAGTCCTTTGCAATAGTTGAAAGTTTCTGTGCTACAAGGGCGGTTGATGGTACCGTCCCACCACAAGGTGTCGCGTGTAGTGTCGTCTTCAACAATGAATTTGTCTTTGGGAGAGCGGCCTGTGAATTTGCCGGTATAAACGGCAGTCGCTCCGGTTTTTGTTTGTTTTGCTTTTTCAAAGCCTTGATTTTCAGGATTCATTTCATCCTGATACAGAACTTCGTAAGACGGGTTGCGTACGATCTCGAAATCGCCGCTGATGCCGTACTTGCTTAAATCTAAATTTGTCATGTGTGATAAAAAATTTGTGTGAATGTATAATTAGTAAATAACCTGTTCTAATTGTTTTAAATCCGTAAACGATATCCTAAACGGAGACAAAAATAATTAATTATGTTGAGATAAAAAAGTAATTAGAGAAAAATTTCTTTAATTATCCCTTTTTTAGAAGTAATTCATAATCTGAAACAAAAAAACTTTGAAAATGTTTACCGTTGACATCAAAAATGTTATCTTTGTTTTTCGAAAAACGGTGGTAGCAGCCGGCTGTAATCCGGTGTGAAAAATGCTGCTATAAATTAAACACATAATAAACTGATTAATATAATCTCTGTTATTTAAACCAATGAATGTAATTGATTTTTCGAAAACGAACTCGCTTCTCAACGCTTTTGTGCGTGAAATAAGAGACATTACCATCCAAAACGACCGCCTCAGGTTCCGCCGAAATTTGGAACGAATTGGAGAAATTATGGCTTACGAAATCAGCAAGAACTTAAGCTACAAAACCATTTCGGTAACAACCCCGCTCGATGTGGCCGAAATTTCCGTTCCCGACGAAGAAATTGTCATCGCCACCATTTTGCGGGCGGGATTGCCGTATCACCACGGTGTTTTGAATTACTTCGATTCTGCCGAAAACGCGTTTGTATCGGCTTACCGCAAATACAAAGAAACGGGGCATCAGTCGTTCGACATTCATATCGAATACATAGCCTCGCCCGATATTAACGGAAAAACGCTTATACTTACCGACCCGATGCTTGCCACCGGAAGCAGCATGGATTTGACATACCGCGCATTGCTGACCAAAGGAACGCCCGCGCACATTCACATAGCCACCATTATCGCCAGCCGGCAGGCCATTGATTATTGCGTGAAAAACTTCCCCGAAGATAAGACCACCATTTGGGCTGCCGCCATTGACCCGGAGTTGAATGAATCGTCGTACATTGTGCCGGGAATTGGCGACGCGGGAGATTTGGCGTACGGGGAAAAGACCTGATGAGGTTACTCGTAAAACTTTTTTTCAAAAGCCTTGAATTCTCCTTTTTTTAATATCAGCCGTTTCCATACGGCGAAAATAAACCCCGTGCCGTAGCCGAAGAGTTGTGTCCATGCAGCAGCGATGCTGTAAAATGCTACTTTAGCGGATTTGTTTTTTAGCAACGAGTCTAAAAAAACGAAAAGGCTGTAAACAGCGGGAAAGACAAGCAAAACAGGGAAAAAAACGGAAAGCAGCGCAACCAATGCCATGCCGATAACGAACGCCGCGGGAAGCGCGTGAACGAGCTTTAACGAACCCGGGTGCGCCAGGTGCAAATTAATGCGCGCAATTCCGGAGTTATGCACCTGCTTGAAAAACTGCCGGAAATTGGTGCGCCGTTTGTGATACACAAATGCTTCGGGGATAAGCGCGGTGGTAAAGCCGTTTTCGATAAGCCGCAGGCTGAAATCCACATCTTCGCCAAAACGCATTTTGCCGTAACCGCCAACGGCGTGGAACGCTTGTTTTGAAACTCCCAGGTTGAAACTCCGGGGATGGAATTTGTCCATCGATTGGCTGCCGCCCCTGATGCCGCCGGTAGTAAAAAAAGAGGTCATGGAATAATTTATTGCCTTTTGAACCGTTGTAAAATCGGGCAATGCCCTGTCGGGGCCGCCGTAGGCGTCAGCAAAATTGTGTTGAAGTGATTGGGTTGCATTTTCCATGTAGTTTTCGGGGATGAGGCAGTCGGAATCGAAAAAAATAAGGTAATCATACCGGGCCTTTGCCGCGCCGGCATTTCGCGATAAGCCGGGGCCCGAATTTTCCTTTTCAAGATAGGATATCGGCAGTTGAAACGCGTATTTTTTCACGATAACGTCGCACTTGCGCACCGATCCGTCTTCCACGATAATGACCTCAAAATTCCGGAGGGTTTGACGCGTAAGGCTCTCCAAAAGTTCATCAACTTCGTCGGGACGATTATAAACGGGTATAACGATTGAAAAATACATTCAGGCAACTTGTTTTCTGTCCGCAAATGTAATCAAATAAATTTGTTTTTGCTACCGAATAACAAAGCGAGAAATATCTTTCACGAAAAATGATTAAAAATATGTGAAAATATATTGAATACACGAAATAAATGTTTATCTTTGCCAATCTTCAATGTTGTGTTGATTTTGAAAGTTAAATTTGGAGAAATAAAATGTCAACTAAGTGAAATTTTTCAAACTATATATAATACTCATTATAAGTGTTTTGTTGTCTGCTTGCGGAAACAAAAAAAACTCCGTTACACTCAAGGGCGAGATTTCAACGCTGGAGAACCGGGAGATCTTGATTTCCTACATCGCCGCCGATACGTTGGCAATAGACACCATCACGTGCAATGCCCGCGGCAAATTTACTTACAAAAACTCCATAGACACGTTAACCGTTTTTTCTTTGTACTTCAACAATCAGCGTTCATCGGTAATGGTTTTTGCCAATCCCAACGATAATATATCCATTAAAGGAGATGCGGAAGCTCCTGACTTAATTGAGGTTAACGGCAACGAAATAAATAATGACCTCACCGTATTCAAGGAATCGAACCGAGATATTCTCCAACGCCGCACGTTGCTGCTTCAAAATTTGAAAAACGAAAAAGATTCAACCACTGTTTCACAATCCAACGAGCGAATTTTAGCCGACGCGGATGAAGTGGCCAAAATAAACTCTTACAACCAGGAATTGGCGCTGAATGCCGAAGAATACATCAAGAAAAATCCCACAAAACTGTCGAGTTTGATTCTCATCAACGAGTTTTTCGCGAACTCGGAAAACCCGAAAGGGCTCGAAAGGGTGCTGGAACACGTGCAGGGCGACATCCTTAAAACAAAAATGGGGCTAAACCTGAAAGCCTATTCCGATAAAATCAACCGCTCGGCAGAAGGAACCTCCATGCCCTATTTTCAATTGATTGACAAAGAGGGCGACACCATTCAGTCTTACGATTACCGGGGAAAATACCTGCTGCTCTCTTTTGTTTCCACCACCGGGGTAGATTCGCGCGAAGCCATCAACTTGCTGAAGCAAACGTATGGGCACGTTAATAAAGACAGCGTGGAGTTCATATCCATATACATAGATTCCGATGTTTATCCGGTAAGCTACATGGAGAACGATTCTGTTGCATGGACGGTTGTGCCCGAGAAAAAGAGCTGGGCTTCCGACATTGTGGAAGCATACAATATTGAGTTTATCCCCAACAACATTCTTATTTCCCCGTCCGGTATCATCAGCGACAGAAATGTGCCGGCTATGGCAGTGGAAAGTGTGCTGAAAAATTCTATAAAAAACAATCATTAAAGCCATGTTAATCAAAGTATTCGGTGCGGCAGTACAAGGAATAAACGCCACGCTTATTACTATTGAAGTGAATGTTACGAGAGGAATAAAATTCTTTTTGGTGGGCTTGCCCGACGCCTCGGTAAAGGAAGCGCACGAGAGAATAAAATCTGCCATTCAGGAAAACGGCTTTAAGTTTCCGCGCCAACAAATTGTCATCAACATGTCGCCGGCCGATCTTCGCAAAGAAGGCTCGGATTACGATTTGCCGCTCGCCATGGGCATTTTGGGAGCATCGGAACTGATAAAATCCGATAAACTTTCCGACTATCTTATCATGGGCGAACTGTCGCTCGACGGGAATATCCTTCCCATAAAAGGCGCTCTTCCCATTGCCATTATGGCCAGGGAAAACGGGTTCAAAGGTTTTATACTTCCCACCGAAAACGCGAAAGAAGCTGCCGTGGTAGAGGGGTTGGAAGTGTACGGCGTAGAGAATATCCGTCAGGTGGTAGGCTTCGTAAACGGTGAGCTTGCACTGGAGCCAACGGTTGTGGATATTGAGCAGGAGTTTTTACAAAGCCAGTCGGACTTCGAATTCGATTTCAGCGACGTGAAAGGCCAGGAAAACGTGAAGCGCGCGCTGGAAATAGCCGCTGCCGGAGGGCACAACATTATAATGATTGGAGCGCCGGGGTCGGGTAAATCGATGATGGCCAAACGAATGCCTTCTATTCTTCCGCCGTTTACCGTGGGCGAGGCGCTGGAAACCACCAAGATACACAGCGTGGCGGGAAAACTGGAAAAAAGTGTCTCGCTGATGTCGCGCAGGCCGTTTCGTTCACCGCACCACACCATTTCCGACGTCGCTCTCGTGGGAGGCGGAACGTATCCTCAACCGGGCGAAATAAGCCTGGCGCACAACGGCGTTTTGTTTCTCGACGAACTTCCCGAGTTCAGCCGGAGCGTGCTCGAAGTGATGCGCCAACCGCTGGAAGACCGCCGGATAACCATTTCGCGTGCGCGGTTTTCGGTGGAATATCCGGCGAGCTTTATGCTGGTTTCGGCCATGAATCCGTGTCCGTGCGGCTACTACAACCACCCCGAAAAAGAGTGTGTGTGCCCGGGCGGCGCGGTGCAAAAATACCTGAACAAAATTTCGGGGCCGTTGCTCGACAGAATCGATATCCACATTGAAATAACACCCGTGCCTTTCGAAAAAATATCCGACCGAACTCCGGCCGAACACAGCGCCGAGATAAGCAAACGGGTAGTCAAAGCCCGTCAAATACAGGCGGAACGGTTTAAAGACGTGCCGGGCGTTTATTGCAACGCGCAAATGACATCGAAAATGCTGCACAAGTACGCCACGCCCGACACGGCCGGCCTGCAACTGCTGAAAACTGCCATGGACAGGCTCAACCTCTCTGCCCGCGCTTACGACCGCATTCTGAAAGTTTCGCGCACCATAGCCGATGTAGCCGGCGACGAAAAAGTGCTGCCCGTTCACCTGGCGGAAGCCATTAATTACCGGAATTTAGATAGAGAAAGTTGGGCAGGGTAAGGGCGAGAGGAGACTTGGCG
>JAUNRY010000169.1 GCA_030539475.1 Bacteroidia bacterium
TTGGCTTCAAAGCTTGTTTGAAGGGTAAAAGTTTGTGGAATGTTGCCTTGAACCCCCCCGGATGAGCCAACGTACGGAAAATTTTTGCTCCCAAGGTGAGTGTTCAACGAGATTATCGGAATTTTTCTGCCTTTTTAAAGGAATTTAAATCATCCGTTCAGCCATTTGCAAGATTAAAATCCAAATCTCCCGTCTCAAACTCCCAAATTGTGTTTATCTTTGCACCTTAATTATTGAAAATCAAAGAATGAATCAACCGGAAAATTATCCAATGATCGCCAAAACCATGGCGGAACTCGAAGACGTGCTGGCCGAAGAACTGATTGCTTTGGGCGCCAACGATGTAGAAATAGGAACGCGCATGGTGTCTTTCTCCGGCGATAAAGGGTTGATGTACAAAGCCAACGTTCATTGCCGTACGGCATTGCGGATTTTGAAGCCCATCTATAATTTCAAAGCCGAAAATGCCGATGAGGTGTACGAAGCGCTCAAGCAAGTGAACTGGGAAGAGCACTTATCGCTCAACAAAACGTTTTCGATTGACGCGGTGGTGTTTTCACACATTTTCAACCACTCCAAGTTTGTGGCGTATAAAGTGAAAGACGCCATTGCCGACTGGTTTAACGAACGATACGAAAAACGCCCTTCGGTAAGCGTTACCAACCCCGATATTGTTTTCAACATTCACATTGCACACAACAAATGCACGCTGTCGCTCGACAGTTCGGGCGAATCGCTGCACAAACGCGGTTACAGAATTGCACAAACCGATGCCCCGCTCAACGAAGTACTGGCTGCCGGCATGATCCTGAAATCGGGTTGGAGAGGAGAAAGCACGTTTGTAGATCCCATGTGCGGTTCGGGAACGCTGCTCATTGAAGCGGCGATGATTGCCTTGGGCATTCCTCCCGGCATTCATCGCGAGCATTTCGCTTTTGAGAAATGGAACGATTTTGACGACGAGCTTTTTAGCGAAATTTATAACGACGACAGCACATCGCGCGAATTTTCGCACCGCATTATCGGATCGGATATTTCGCCCAAAGCCATTGCCATTGCCGAAAAAAACATCAAAAACGCCGGATTAAAAAAGTACATCGATGTAAGCGTGAAACCGCTGCAACAATATACCGAAGCGCCCGCTCCCAACGGCATTCTCATGACCAATCCGCCGTATGGCGAAAGGATAAAAGTGGACGAGCTCACGGAACTGTATTCCATGATAGGGGAGAGGTTAAAACATGTTTTTACCGGATACAACGCCTATGTTTTAAGTTACAAAAAAGAAAGTTTCGACAGCATCGGCCTGAAACCTTCCAGACGGTTTTTTCTTTTCAACGGCGCGCTGGAATGCGAAATGCGCGAGTATGAAATATTTTCCGGCAAGCGCGACGACCGTCCAAAATCGGAGTCATCGCGCGAACGCCGCCCGCGGAACGACAGCAACCACCTCCAACGAAATTCCAAAGAAGGCTACCGCCGTTCCAGGCGCGCGGAGGAAGGCGATGAGCCCAAGCCAAAACGTGAGTTTCGCCCCAAACGCGAATTCGATAACGACCGCAAACCGCGTGGCGAACGTTCTTTTGACGGCGACCGTAAGCACGGCGATAAAAAACCTTTCAAACGCGAAGAACGTCCGTTTGACGGCGAGCGCAAGAGAGACGCAGACGGAAAGAAAAAACAGTTCCGGCTGCGGCGAAGCCCCGGAAAACCGGGTGATAACCGGTAGTTTCGCTTATCCTTGTCTCAAAACCGAATGGGAAATCCTTTCCGCCGCCATTTCTTTTGCCGCTGCCCGGTCGGTTTTCCCGTTTCCGGTTTGGGGTATTGCCTCCACACGAAAAATATGCAGGGGGCGTTGAAAGCGCGGCAAGCGGCTTTCTATAACCTGGCGGATGTGTTGGGCATCCGTTCCCGATTCGATGAGAAGCGCTGCCGCCTCGCCCAGTTTCGGATGCGGAACCGACGTAACGGCAAAGTTTGCACTCATATACGGATGTAAAACCCGTTCCACTTCCTCTATTTGTATCTTTACGCCTCCGCTGTTAATCACATTGTCTTTTCTGCCCAGAACGCGGAAAGAGCCGTCCGCGCGTATTTCGGCTATATCGTTTGTGTAGAGGGTTTCATCGGCCACGTGCGGGGCATCGATAACCAGCGTTTGGTCTCCCGACAATTTTAGGAAAACACCGGGCAGGGGAGTGTAGTAACTGTCCGCGGCATGGCCGCTGAGCCTGCGTATCGCAATGTGCGAAACGGTTTCGGTCATTCCATACGTAGAGTAAACCTCGTGGGGGAAATCGCGCAACAATTCTTCCGGCCTTTCATCCATAGCCCCTCCGCCAATAATCAGTTTCTTGATTTGTGAAATTCGTTTTTTCCCTTCCTCCGTTTGCAGGGAATTGTACACTTGTAACGGAACCATGGCCGCGAAATCTATCCCTTGCGTAATTTCCGCCATCGGATTCCCGGAAGGTTCCACCGGGCGAAGGTCGAGCCCGGCGTAAACAGCCCGCACAACCATCATCTTTCCGGCAATGTACTCCAGCGGCAGGCAGAGCAGCGCCTTGTCTCCTTTTTTCAGGCGGAGAAAATCGCAGGTCATCGCGGCGCTTTGCAGCATCCGGTCCTTCTGCACGACTATCGTTTTCGGTTTGCCCGTAGAGCCGGACGTGTGAAGTGTGAGCGTGGGCGATGGCGAAAACCACTCCCGGAGAAACAGATGAAGTTGGCGGTGGAAAGGAGCTGTTGCGGCAAACGCGGGAGGATTGCCTTCACATATTTCTTCCTTGCGGTAACAGATGCCGTCAACAATGATGCTGTTCATATTCTTTCAAGTGTTTGTCCGGAAAGTTTCCCTGAGGGTTGAACCAAAGATGCCCATTCTTGATTTTTAGGGGAAAGGGAATGTTGTTGCTGTAAAGCGTACCCGTGCCGAGACCCTGTGGCAGCGGGTTGTTGAGCGTGGCGCACCATTGGGCGATGCTGTTCAGCCCGATGTTCGATTCCAGCGCCGAAGTAATCCACCAGCCAATCTGCCGCTCCCGGGCCAGCGCAATCCATTCGTTGCAACCGCTGATGCCGCCGTGCAAGGTGGGTTTCAGGATGATGTATTGCGGACGAATGGTGTCGAGCAGGTTTTTCTTTTCCTCCGGATGGTGTATGCCGATAAGTTCTTCATCCAGCGCTATCGGCAAGGGAGACGATGCGCAAAGCCGCGCCATTTCCGCCCATTGCCCTGCCCGGATGGGTTGTTCTATGGAGTGAATGTGCAACCCGGCAAGTTTTTGTAGTTTCCCGCGCGCTTCGCCGAAACCGAATGCGCCGTTGGCATCTACGCGGAGCGTAATTTTTTCGGCCGGATACCGGTCGCGGATAAATTGCAGCAGTTCCACTTCCCGATCGAAGCCGATAGCTCCTATTTTTAATTTGATGCAGCCAAAGTCGCGTTCCAACAGGTTGGCGGCTTGTTGTTTCATGTCGTCATATTCCCCCATCCATATAAGCCCGTTGATGGGAATCCCCGCTTCGCCCCGGCCGAACGGGGTATTCCACAATTGCAGGGAGCGTTGCCGGTAATGACGCTCGGCCGTCTCCAGGCCGAAAAGGATGGAAGGATAGTTGCGCAACAGATCTGTGTCAACTTGCTGTTTTTCTTCCGTACTCCGGCACAAACGGGCGAGTGTTTCGGCATAGTTGTCGCCGAAATCGCAACTGAGGCCGGGCAGCGGCGCACACTCGCCCATGCCGTAGCGCGATGCGTCGCGGCTGTCGCGAAACAACACGTACCACACCTTGTGTTCGTGGTAAACCCCTCTCGATGTGCCTGCCGGCTTTCGGAAGCGAAGTTTGTACGGGATAATTTCTATTGTAAACACGTTGCCTCCGGCTTACGGTAGTTTCGGGAACTTCTTGAAATCGGGTTTCCGCTTTTCCAGAAAAGCCTGTTTGCCTTCCTGCGCCTCGTCGGTGAGGTAGTAGAGCATGGTGGCGTCGCCCGCCAGTTCCTGAATACCTGCCTGTCCGTCCAGCTCGGCGTTGAGCCCGGCCTTTATCATTCGCAACGCCAGTGGGCTGTGCTCCATCATTTTTTCGGCCCACTCCACCACCTCGTCTTCAAGTTGGTTGAAGGGAACAACTTTGTTTACCAATCCCATATCGAGCGCTTCCTGCGCGTTGTACTGGCGGCAGAGAAACCATATCTCGCGCGCTTTCTTCTGCCCGACAATTCGAGCCAGGTAAGACGAACCAAAACCGGCATCGAAACTGCCCACGCGTGGGCCGGTTTGTCCGAAAATGGCATTTTCAGAGGCGATGCTCAGGTCGCACACCACGTGCAGTACGTGTCCTCCGCCAATGGCGTATCCGTTTACCATCGCGATAACCGGTTTGGGTATGGAACGGATCTGTTTCTGCACATCCAGCACATTGAGGCGCGGAACGCCGTCTTTACCGATGTATCCGCCTTTCCCTTTCACGTTCTGATCGCCTCCCGAGCAGAACGCTTTGTCGCCCGCGCCGGTAAGAACAATCACGGATACTTCCTCCATCTCGCGGCAGAGACGCAGCGCGTCGCTCATTTCTCCCGTGGTGGTAGGCGTGAAGGCGTTGCGGTAGCGGGGGCGGTTGATGGTGATGCGCGCGATGCCGTTGTAGTAATCGAAGAGAATATCTTCGTATTCTTTGATGGTTTCCCATTCTCGCTGTATCATTTTCTGTTGTTTTTTTGTTGTTGATAATAGGATGTTGTTTGTTCCCTGTTCACCTCCATGGATGTGAATACTTCCAGTAGAACAGGCCTGAGGCTCTTGTGGTTCACAAAAAGCGGCAAATGTTGCTGCAGCTCTTTTGCATTGTGTGCGGTGAGGCAGAGAAATCCTTGCTGTTCGGCCCAAGTACGCGCATCGGTAGCGTGTGCCGCCGCTATATATTCATTCAGGGCTTCCGATGCGTTTAGCCCCGGAAGGGAGTGAAAGATGCCGCCGCCGCCGTTGTTGTTCACCAGAATGCGCAGGTTGGGAGTGATGTGCTTGTTCCAGAGTCCGTTCATGTCGTAGAAGAAACTCAAATCGCCGGTCAGCAGAAAGGTAAGCCTTCCCGATACTGCGGCATAGCCCACCGCCGTGGATAACGACCCTTCGATGCCGTTGGTTCCCCGGTTACAGAAAACGTGTACCGAAGCAGGGATAGTAAACAACTGTGCTAGGTAAACGCTGTAGCTGTTTGCCAGGTGCAGGGCGGAGTTTTCGGGTAAGTTTT
>JAUNRY010000170.1 GCA_030539475.1 Bacteroidia bacterium
TCGGTTCATTCCGGCAGAATGCTCACCGGGATTATGTTGCGATAAAGCTGTCATATTCTTTTATACGAAGGCATAGCCATCGTCTCCCAATAAAAAAACCGTGCCCCAAAAAGGACACGGCTCAACTTTATTATCTTTTACCTGAGAGAGAATCAATAGCGGTTGCTAACTGTTTCCCAGTCAATAATTTTCCAGATTTCTTTCAGGTGGTCGGCGCGACGGTTTTGATAATCAAGGTAATACGAGTGTTCCCACACATCGAATCCCAAAATCGGCGTTAAGCCTTTTGTAACCGGATTTCCGGCGTTGCTTTCTTTCTCTATGGAAAGTTTTCCACTGTCGTCTTTAGCCAGCCACACCCAGCCCGAACCGAATACCGAAGTTCCGGCAGCGTTGAATTCTTCTTTAAATTTATCGAACGACCCGAATTGCGAGTTGATAGCCTCGGCTAATCCTCCTTGAGGCTCGCCGCCACCGTCTGCTTTAAACGATGTAAAATAAAGATTATGGTTAAGGTGCTGTCCGGCATTGTTGAAAATGGCGCCGTCGCTATTTTTTACAATAGTTTCCAAATCGGCATCTTCAAACTCCGTACCAACAACTAACTTATTCAGGTTGTCCACATAAGCCTGATGGTGTTTGCCGTAGTGGAGTTCAATAGTTGTTTTGCTGATAACCGGCTCTAAAGCGTCGGTTGCGTAGGGTAATGCTACTTTTTCAAATTTCATAGTTTCTGTATTTTTAGAATTGTTACTTTCGTTATTTTTGGCGTTGGAATTGTTGCATGTAATTAACGTTGCGGCAAAAATCCCCGCCAATAGGTAAAATTTCATTGTTTTCATAATTGAAAATTTTTAATTCGTATATTATTAACGAAAAAGAGAGGAAAATGTTCATGTTATTTAGACTGAAACTTAATAATTTCAAGGAGTAAGGGCGAAAAAAAAGTCAGCCCGGAACGTATAGCCCAGACTGACAAATAATACAATCGAATTTATAAATTACACTTATTCCTGTTAATTTTTACCTATAATTCTTTTGATTTGCAGTAAACTCTTTAAACGAACGCTCTCACACAGATGGAGCGGACGAAGGCGGCAGGTTGTCGGAATTGTCCTTAGAATCGTCTTTGGCAGGGTTTTCGCTCTTTCCCAGAGGATCTTTTAGGCTTTCCGCGTTTTGCAATATTTCCTGCGATCGTGAAATCCACTGACGTTTGCCGAAAATATGTTCCAGGTTCTCGGCGTAAATCATCTCTTTTTCCAGTAATATCTGCGCCAGTTTATGATGCCCTTCAGCATGCCGGCGAAGCATTTCCTTGGCTCGCTCGTACTGCTCGGAAATCATGGCTTTAACTTCCGCATCGATAAGTTCGGCAGTATTTTCGCTGAACGGTTTTTGGAAAGTATAATCTTGTCCCGATGAGTCGTAATAGCTTAAGTTGGGCATTTTATCGCTCATTCCCAAATAAGTAATCATGCCGTAGGCCTGTTTTGTAACGCGCTCCAAATCGTTCATGGCGCCCGACGATATCTTGCCGATAAAAAGTTCTTCGGCCGCCCGACCGCCCAGCAAAGCGCAAATTTCGTCCAGCATTTGGTCTTTGGTGGTAATCTGCCGTTCTTCGGGCAGGTACCAGGCCGCGCCCAGCGCTTTTCCGCGCGGAACAATGGTAACTTTCACCAACGGATTCGCGTGCTCCAGAAACCAACTCAACGTAGCGTGTCCGGCTTCGTGAATAGCGATGGATTTTTTCTCCTCCTGCGTGATGATTTTGTTTTTCTTTTCCAATCCGCCCACAATCCTGTCAACCGCGCTGATGAAATCTTCTTTTTCCACAAATTTCTTTTTGTTGCGCGCCGCAATAAGCGCGGCTTCGTTGCAGACGTTGGCAATGTCGGCGCCGGAGAAACCGGGTGTTTGGCGGGCAAGGAACTCAACATCCACCGATTCGTCTATTTTGATGGGACGCAAGTGAACCTTGAAAATTTCTTTCCGGTCGTTCAAATCCGGTAATTCCACGTAAATCTGCCTGTCGAATCGGCCGGCGCGAAGCAACGCCTTGTCCAGTATATCTACCCGGTTGGTAGCTGCCAGGATGATAACGCCGCTGTTAGACCCGAAACCGTCCATTTCCGTAAGGAGCTGATTCAAGGTGTTTTCTCGTTCGTCGTTGGAACCAAAATTCGCATTTTTACCGCGGGCGCGCCCCACGGCGTCTATTTCATCGATAAATACGATACAGGGCGATTTCTCTTTGGCCTGACGGAACAAATCGCGGACACGCGACGCACCCACCCCAACAAACATTTCCACGAAATCGGAACCCGATATGGAGAAAAAAGGAACGTTCGCCTCGCCCGCCACGGCTTTCGCCAACAGCGTTTTTCCCGTTCCGGGAGGGCCAACCAGCAACGCGCCTTTGGGAATTTTTCCACCCAGGCTCGTGTAACTGCTCGGATGTTTCAGAAATTCAACCACTTCCTGCACCTCTTCCTTGGCTTCGGAAAGCCCCGCCACGTCTTTAAACGTAACTTTCGCGCCGGCATCGCGGTCGAAAAGCTGCGCCTTGGATTTTCCCACGCTGAAAATTCCGCCGCCACCGCCTCCGGGGCCGCCTTGCATCCGCCGCATCATCCATATCCAAAAAACAATGATGAGCAAGAACGGGGCAAACGTAAGCAACATTCCCCAAATTTCCGACGAGGTGTCGAACCTGACTTTTATGTCGTATCCTTTTTCATTTTTAACGGTATCGAGAAACTCAGAGGCTCCCTGCGTGGAAGGAATGTTCACGGTGATAAACGGGTTGCTCGAAAACCGGGCGGCTTCATCGCCAAAAACATAATTTACGGACTCCGATCGAACCTTGGCTTCGGCAACTTCTTTATTGCTGAAAACAACCACGCTTTCAATACGGTTATCGCTCACGTATTCCTGAAAATCAGACCAATCTACTTTCTTTATGGCCTTGTTCTGCCCAAAAAAAAGCATTCCTATCAACCCCATTGACAAAATGGCGTAAATCCAGTAAACATTCGATGGCTGATTGGGATTCGTATTGCCCAAGCCTCCGGGGCGAAGCGGCCTCTTGGGTTTATTATTTTGATTATTTTGGTTATTATTCTCCATTAATTTTTTTCTGAGATTTCTGATAAATAATATGTAACAATTCTGGTGTAAATATGTTTTCTGCAACAATTATAAATGCCCGCTAAATACGTCGGCCGTGCTCTTTAATCCAACGCCGGAACCTGCTCCGCGGGGGCATCGGCCCAAAGATGGTCGAGGTTGTAGTATTGCCTCAATTCCGGCACGAAGATGTGTACAATTACGTTTCCGTAATCAATGCCAATCCATTCGGCTCGTTGTTGGCCTTGCACCCGAATGGGGCTTTCGTTCAAATTTTTCTTCACAATCTCTTCCACCGATTCCGCCACAGCCGATACCTGCGTGGGCGAATTTCCTTCGCAAACCACAAAATAATCGCAAATGGCGCCGGGGATTCCTTTCAGTTGAATAGTGGTTATATTTTTTCCTTTTTTCTCCTGTATTCCTTCAATAATGCTTTGCAATAAACTGTTTCTTTCTTTCATTCGCTGTTTTAATGATTTACGCATACAAAGATAGTTGCTTTTTTACAAACAACCGTCTTAAAGAAAATGTTCTGCAAAAAGAATGCCAAAAGAAAGGACACAACGTAATATTCCCACGCGAAATCAAACGCCTGATATCTGGTGTCAAACCTAAACAAACAAACCGGCCAATAGCGCCAGCCCCAATCCGCTGAAGGCGATGATGGTTTCCATCACCGTCCAGCTTTGCAGCGTTTGTTTCTCGGTCATACCCAGGTATTTCCCAACCAGCCAAAAGCCACTGTCGTTCACGTGCGAAAGCAATGTGGCGCCCGACGCGATGGAAATAACCACCAGCGCCCGTTGCGGATCGTTCAGTTGAAATTCGCTGATGACAGGCGCGAGAATGCTTGCCGCCGTTATCATGGCCACCGTGGCGGAGCCTTGCGTAACGCGCACAATGGCAGCAATGATCCATGCCAGCAAGATAGGCGGCAAAGCGGAATTTGCCATCGACTCCGCCATAATCTGCCCTATTCCGCTATCGATTAATATTTGTTTGAGAACGCCGCCGGCGCCGGTTATAAGAATAATAATTCCGGCCGGGCCCAACGCTTTAGTGCTTAATTCCAATACTTTTTGCTTGTTCATTCCGCGTCGAATGCACAAGAAGTAAGTGGCAAGAAGCGTGGCAATGATCAAGGCAGAAAAAGGATGTCCGATAAATTCCAGCGCATCCGTGAAAACAGATTGGGTTACGATACCCTTGGATACAGCTACCGTAGTAAACGTGTTGAGCAGAATTAAGAGCAGCGGGGTGGAAATGATAAGCGCAATCATGCGGAAGGGCGGAAATTTTGCCGAATCGAACTCCGGCGGAATGTTATCCAGCTCGGAAGGCGGTTGCAGGTATATTTTTTTGGAGATATACTTCCCGAAAATCGGGCCCGCGATTATAGCCGTAGGGATTCCCAGAATAAATCCCATCAGAATAACCCATCCCAGCGGTGCGTTGATAATATCTGCCACGGCAACCGGCCCGGGCGTGGGCGGAATAAAACTGTGGGTAACCGCTAATCCGGCCAGCAGCGGAATGGCATAATAGAGCAACGACATTTTGGTGTCGCGCGACAGGGCATACACTATGGGAACCAGAATTATGAAACCCACATCCAGAAAAACCGGAATAGCTACTATAAAACCGGTTAAAACCATCGCCCAGGGAGCGTGTTGTTTGCCGAACTTTTTTATCAGGTAGTGCGCCAACGATTCGGCGCCGCCGGAACTTTCCAGCATTTGCCCGAAAATTGCGCCCAATCCCACCACGGTGGCCACAAAACCCAGCGTTCCGGCCATTCCCTCCTGAATGGATTGGGTGATTTGGCTGAGCGGCATGCCGGTGAGAATACCCACGTAAATGGAAGTCAGCAACAGGGCGATAAACGCGCTCACTTTCAGTTTTAAAACCAAAAACAACAGGATCACTACCGCCGAGATAACGATGAAAATTAAAAAGAGTGTTGACATAGATTGGAATTGGGTGATGAATAAATTATTGAATAAACGCACGCATCAAGATTTCTTCTTTTCACTGTTAATGATGCGGCCCATAATACATTATAATGAGTATTCCGTTTGTTTGCCTAGCCCGCCTGAAAGGCGACATTTAAAAACC
>JAUNRY010000171.1 GCA_030539475.1 Bacteroidia bacterium
GGTTTATATAAAGTTTGCGATGAAGAGTTAGACAATTATTACCTGCTTTTTTGGATGAATACAAAAGACGGTATTGTTTTCAAGGATTTTGATTTTGTAAGTAAATTTGAATATGATTTTGATGCCCAACTTTTAAATCTGTTTGAAATTAAAGAGAAAGACAAGAAAGAACCCAAACACTACCCTAAAATTCGCAATGTATTTGAGTTTGAGCAAATGGTTTTCAAACAATTATTGCAAAGCAAATATTTAAAATTGGACTATTTCTCTGACCTAAATAAAGATGATTACGACAAAAAAGATTTAACCTTTCATTCTTATTCCAAATTCCGAAAATCGGTTTACGATTTTGTCTATAAATCGCAACGCCAAGCGGTGGACGGTAATATGTTTGACGAAATGGTTTTCAATGGAATAAAAGACGACATTAAGCAAGGAAACGAGTACGGCGTGAAAGAAAAATTAAACATTTGGTACAGTATATACGATTATTTTAATCCTAAAAACAATATTTCTATGGCAAGTAAATTAGAATCTTATCAAAGGTTTGTAGATGAACTTACAAACCAAACAACAACCGGTTCAAACGCATCCGATGCCGAATTTGCTTTTGCTGCAGGCCAAGTAATTTATTACATTCTGGAAAAAAGCAAATCAGCTGATAGTAGCTATCTTTTATTGGAACCATATCTGCAAAAATCAAAGTGCAGTGAATTAAAACAGGCAATCGCAAATGATTTCGCCAGATACAAACACGAAAATTTTTCTAGAAATTTCGACAATGTAGCATCTTTTGTATTGACTTACGAAACTGATGCAAATATAAAACAATTATTACCTGAACTTCTTTCTGGAGTTTTTGCAAAAAATCAATTATTCAGTAACAAATCCTAAATAACAAAAAACATTATGGCTAATCAATTTTCAAACCGCGTTTATGGCTGCGCCATCATTAAATCCGTAAATTCCAACTACAATGCCGATTTTTCGGGACAACCACGCAAATTGCCCAACGGCACGGTATATGCCACTGACAAAGCGTTAAAATATTCGGTGAGAAACTATTGGAAAAATGCGCTAAACGAAAATGTATTTTACTTCAAATCGCTAACCGAATCGATGTCGCCCCGCTCTTTGGACGAAACGTATGAAAAACACTTCGGAAAATTTCAGAATACCGATAAAGCAAAATTGAGATTGGAAGTGCTGAAAAATGTTTTAAGCTGCCTTGATGTGCGCTTATTTGGAGGTACTTACGCCGGAAAAACAAACATATCCATTCACGGCACGTGCCAAATTACACACGGAGTGAACCGTTTTGGCGAAAATGTGATATATTCCGAACAGATAATGTCGCCGTTCCGCAACTCAAACGAAGGCAGCGCCGAAAGCACAATGACCACGCTCGGTTCGCAATCAAAATTGGAAGAAGGGCATTACGTGCATCATTTTTCCATAAATCCTAAAAACATAACCGACGATGTGGCAAGGGTAGGCGCCGCCGGGTTGACCGACGAAGATATTGCAAAACTGAAAGAAGGCCTGCGCAAAGGCGCTACTTATTACGACTCGGCCGCCAAATCGGGCACCGAAAACGAGTTATTGTTGTGGATACAGCTGAAAGCAAATTCAAAACTCGTAATCCCATCGCTTGTGGAGTTGGTGGACGTAACAAAAGAGCGGAAAATCGACCTGCAAAAAGTGAAAAATCTTTTAGCCGAACCGCACATCGCATCCGAGGTTGAAAAAATAGAACTTTATTTCAACAAAGAAATAACCAGCGTAATAAACGAACCGCAAAACTGTCAATTTATAGAGTTGTAATTCCTATTTAAACAGCGTTTAATGACCATTTAAAACTTTTAAATATGGAAAAACTCGTATCGATAGATTTGAAGGCCGATTTTGGCTTTTTCCGCAAGCCGGATGCCAATAACACCATCAACTTATCTTATAATATTATACACAAACCTGCGATTTTGGGGGTGCTGGGCGCCGTTTTGGGTTTAGAGGGTTACAAAGAAAAAGGCAAACTGCCGGCTTATTACGAAACTCTCAAAGACATAAAAACCGGAGTTGAACCCCTGGAAGAAGAAAAAGGAAGCTATCGGAAAACCAATATCAAATATTCAAATACGGTGGGCTATGCAAACAAAGGAAGCAATTTTTTAACGGAAGAAATGACGTTGGTCAATCCGCAATATCGAATTTATCTGCTGTTGGAAACCGAAAATGCATGGCATCAATCGCTTCTTCACAATCTTTCTAATGCACAAAGTGAATTTATCCCGTATTTCGGGAAAAATGAATTTACGGCGTGGTGGGAAAAAACAAGTTTCAGAGAGTATAGTTTTGAACAAAATCCGCATATAACGGAAAGCATACGGATTAAAACCGTTTTTCAGAAAGATTTGGTATTGAGAACCAATTCTGAAGAGGTCGTTGGCTTTTTGCCAAATCCCGATGACCCCATTCCGTTTCTGTATTTTGAACGGCTACCCAAAAAATTGGATGCCAATTTAATGCAATATGATTTGGGCGAGTTTGCTTATTCAACGTTTTACGTAAAAAACGCAGGAAATCTTCAAAATTTGTATTACATAAAGGACGAGGATTATTATGTGCAACTCATATAAAACGGCAGATGAAATATTGGGCCAATCTGTCGGCATTGACACCTATCTTGTTGATGCCGGCAGATACTATGCCCACCGACCGTCTGTCGGCATAAAAAATCGGAAGCCGGAATTGCTGGCCGAGCACATTGCTTTGGTTGCCGGATATTTTAAAAAACTTGTATCGGCGCACAGGTTAAATGGTGTGCTGGATGGTTTGATTTCGGAATTTATCGCCGATAATGGTTTTGAAGGAAATGCCGTTTTGGGTAATTTCATCAAAAAACTTTTTGTAAACGCGGTTGTTTTTCACGATTTTGGAAAGATAAACGAAAATTTTCAGGCACATCCCGAAAAAATGAACAATCCTTTTTTCAAAGGAAAAGAAATAGCCCAAAGTCCCATTTTGCGCAACCATTCATCGTTGGGCGCTTTCATTTTCATTTGCAAGCATCTTAACGAAGTGCCGGAAGAACTGCCCGTACCATTGCAGCCAATTGGCGTTGTTTCTACGTTATGTTTTTCTTATCCAATTTTTAAGCACCATGCCAGATACTTGTCCAATGACAGCAAAGATGAAATTTCATTCTCGAAACCAAACGAAGTTGAGTTTCTGAAAAAATATCTCGACAATTATGGATTTATTATAAATAAACAGATATTCGGCATTCTTCCCGATACCAAAGTTATCTTTAAACGCACGGCATATAGTAAATATTTACACTCATTTGCGCTGTATTCTTTGTTGCGGTTGAATTTTTCGCTGCTCACTGCGGCTGATTATCTGGCAACAAACGAATATGTATCACAATTTCCAACAAACGATTTTGGCGTTTTATCCGAACAACGTATTGAGGAATTATTCCGTTTTGTTTCGCAAAGCGATTGGTTAAACCAATCCGAAGGGAAGAAAAATTTCAACAAAAATACTTACGAAAATTTGTCCGTTTTTTTGCCTCAACTTCCGCAAGAAGAAAGCGGTGCTAATTTAAACGTGCTGCGGAGTCAAATGGCAAAAGATGTAATTTGCACCCTTCGCACAAATTTCCAAAACAATCTCTTTTATATTGAAGCGCCCACGGGCGGCGGAAAAACCAATCTTTCGATTTTGGCGGTGGTGGAACTTTTGCGGAAATATAAAGGCGAAATCAATAAGGTTTTTTATGTTTTTCCGTTTACCACGCTCATCACGCAGACCTATAAATCGGTAAAGGAAACACTTGGCTTGTCGGATGACGAAATTATAGAACTGCATTCTAAAGCCGGTTTTAGAGGAAAGGAAAATGACGAAGACGACCAATATGGCCGAGAAAAGAAAAACTACATAGACCGACTTTTTGTAAACTATCCGTTTTGTTTGCTTTCGCACATTAAATTTTTCGATTTGCTGAAAACCAACGAAAAAGAACCGAATTATTTACTGCACCGTCTGGCAAATTCCATTGTCGTAATAGATGAATTGCAATCCTATAATCCCGAGCATTGGGATAAAGTGATTTATTTTGTTAAAAAATATGCCAAGGCTTACAACATCAGATTTATTTTGATGTCGGCAACGTTGCCCAAATTGGATAAATTGAACGTCATTAGCGAACAAGTTCAGGATTTTGTGTATTTGATTACTGATGCAAAAAAGAAATATTTTTGCAATCCGAACTTTTGTAATCGTGTAACTTTTGATTTTACATTACTCACTAAATCTAACATCACCCTCAACGATATTGCCCATTTGCTGCTTTCGGAATCCGAGAAATATGCCAACAAAGATTTTGGCAACGCCAAACCGTTGGGCAGTGTTTATACCATCATTGAATTTATTTTTAAGAAAACGGCGTCAGAATTTTATGACATTATTCAGAATTCGGCAACTTTTTTTGATGAAATATTTCTTCTGTCGGGCACAATTTTGGAACATCGGCGCAGAGAAATAATCAATTATCTGAAAAATTCATCCAACCGCAAAAAGAAAATTCTTCTCATCACCACCCAAGTAGTGGAAGCGGGCGTGGATATTGATATGGATTTGGGCTTTAAGGATACATCTTTGGTAGATAGTGATGAGCAGCTTGCGGGGCGCATCAATCGGAATGTGAACAAGCAGGATTGTAAACTTTTTCTTTTCAATTACAACAATGAAAAGTTGATATATGGAAAAGATAAACGGCTCGAAATATCAAGAAAAATTCCACACGAAGAGTATCGTCGGATTCTTCGGGAAAAAGATTTCGATGCTCTTTATGATTTGGTGCTTAGTGATAAAAATACGTGGAATTTTACCGAAATGGCAGACGGATTTAATCAGTATGTGCTAAAAATAGAGAATTTGCTATTTCGGTCCGTGAATGAAGATTTTCGGCTTATCGAACAAGCAAATATAAGCTGTTTTGTGCCTTTGGCCGTTCCCATAGCGGTAAATGGAACAAGTGATGGCTCGGTTGAGAAAATATTTTCGGACGACGATTTGCTTTTCTTAGCACAGAACAATGTGTATCCAAATGAAAAAGAACAGATAGAAGGGTCAGATGTTTTTGACCTTTACTTGTCGTTTATTCATAACAAAACCGATTTTACATCACAAAAAATTAGAGAGAAAAAATTGCAGGGGATAATG
>JAUNRY010000172.1 GCA_030539475.1 Bacteroidia bacterium
GATATGTTATACATCTCCGTTGATAACAAAGAACAGTCGGATCAATGGAATAAAATACTCGAGAAATATGAGATACCTTGGAGAAGTTATTTTTCTTATGGAATAAAGGGCGGGATACTTCAAAAATACTTGTTAACGGCGGTTCCATCTTCATTATTAGTGATGCCCGATATGACTTTTGAGAAAATTAATGTTAGGGATCAAAAGAATAAAGATAAACTCTACGAATTGTTGAAGAGTAATAAAAATATTTTTTATTAAAGATTTAACAATCTCGGCCTCCTACTCAATACTAAAATAAACCACTATTTTTTGTTTGCCGACACCCCGTTAGCGTAAATACAATGTTAATAGGCAATGACTAAGAGTTAAAAGCTAAAAGCCGACTGTAAATAAAACGCTACCATTAACTAAAATGTTAGTTCCGTGTTTGCGACACATATCTGCATCTAAATTAGAATGAATCTAAACAAAAATGCTTATCTTTGCACGCGAAAATCAGAACTCAACACTCACAACTAAGCACTACAACACATGTATCACGTTTGCCGGACATACATAAAACAGGGGATGAAAATGTTCGATTTAATCGAAGAAAACCCGTCGCTGTTGCTGATGATGCAGCATTTCGACATCGATTTCCGGGTGAGCGACCTCACCGTGAGGCAATTGTGCACCGAAAGAGAGCTCAGCGAAAAACTATTTATATCCATAGCCAACCTTTACAACGGTTTTAAACCGAAAGAAAATCCCATAGGCTCCATCGATGACGTGAAGCGGGTTATAAGTTTTCTGAAAAACAGCCACAATTATTACCGCAATGACAAGTATCCGCAAATAAGCGCCTATATAAAGCTGTTGCAGAAAAAGCATCCCGAAAAAGAAATAAAACTGCTGGAGAAGTTTTTCAACGAATATTTTACCGAAGTTATCGAACACCTCGATTACGAAGACAACGTGGCTTTCCCTTACTTCATTGAGCTTATCGGCAACCGGGAAAAGAGTAAAACCAATTTGTACTCGGCGCATGAATACAGCGAGCATCATACCGATATAGAGTTGAAAATAAAAGACTTAAAAAACCTGTTGCTTAAATACGTGGCAATTAACGATGATTTAAGCCTGCGCCGCAAACTGCTTTTCTCGCTGTGCGAGCTGGAGTACGACCTGTATATTCACTCGTTGATTGAAGAAACCATTTTAATTCCGTTCGGATACCGCATGGAGAAAGCATGAACAGGCACAGGTTACATATCGCCATTATGGTGCATTCGCCCATCATTTACGAAGGATTGCACGCGGTTATTTCCCAATCGGAGATGGATTGCATCATCTGCAAACCAAACTCGCTGGACGATTTGGAAAACGTTCTTCATTCACAAAAAGTGGACATATTGATTACCAATCCGCTGCTGTTGGTAAACCGGGAGAAAGAAGTGAAACGGATCCGCAAAAATTATCCCGATTTCTCCATCGTGGGCGTTAATTTAGGTATTGTGGACAACCACTCGCTGTCGCTGCTGGACTCATCGTTTACCATTTTCGATACCGCCGAGCAGGTGTTGTCTAAATTGCAGAAAGCGGGAAACAACAGCGAACCGAAAGTTACGGCAAACGACGATAACCTCACAGAACGGGAACTCGACGTGCTTACCAAACTCGTGCACGGATTCTCCAACAAAGAAATTGCCGACTCGCTCAACATCAGCATCCACACGGTGGTTACGCACCGCAAAAACATCACCGCGAAAACGGGCATCCGAAGCCAATCGGGATTGACTATTTACGCCATCACCAAACGAATTATTTCGATTGAAGACGTGGATTTACAGAATCATTGAAAAGATACGCGTCGCGTTAGTCCATCGACCGGTGGAGATAGAACTACTTTGCAGCAGGCGAACTATCGCCGCAGGCATATCCCGTTGTTACACCAGCATCACAATTGCAATCGTCATCACCACGCTAACGGCAATCATCACCATTCCGCGCCGGCTTTTCCTGCTGCCGAACTTAAACATAAACAACGACGAAACGGCCAGAAACGTGAGCATAAAGCCGTAAATAAGCGCTATGACCGACACGTTGCTTACTCCGGTAACTTTATGCAGATTAACCAGTTTGTCGAAAGGGGGAATGTAAACCTTTCGTGTAACGGTGGCAATGCCCGTTTCCGCGTTGTAAACGCCTTCTTTGAAAAAGATGTTGGAGCCTTCTTCGCGCTCCACGTTAAACGACCGGATGCGGAGCTGAGGCCCCAGATTTCCGCCTTTCAGCCCGGTTTCCAGCTGCATTTCTTCGGTTTTGCTCACTTTCATGAAATCGGTATTGCGGTAAATAAGCAACACACCGCTCAGCGCGTACACAATGGTTAACCCAATGGTGAGAAAGCCGATATCGCGGTGCAATACACGCATTACGTTGTAAATGTTTGTTTTTTTATTTCGTTCCATATTATTTGTTTCTGATTACGGATTTTAAAACTGATAATTCAATGCCACGGCAAAATTCCGCGGGTCGGTTGGATTCAGGTATCCGCCCCGGTAATAAGCCGTATAACCCACGGAGTTCAGCAAATTATTGGCGAACACCCTTACTTGGTAGTTCTTCAGGCGATAACCCATCTGCAGGTTCAGCGTGGTGTAAGGCTTTGCCATAAAAGGCGGTGTGTTTGCCTGCACGTTGTGCCCCGGCAGAACCGTATGGGTGTATTCCGCAAAGGGGCGTTCACCCACAAAATAGGCGCCCAAGCCGAACGATAAATTCCGCAGGATTCCATCGAAAACCGTGTAGTTGAGCCATCCGTTGGCAGTGTGGTTGGCTGTGTTCATGGGCGATGAGCCTTCGTGGTAATACGGGCTGTCGTGATACGCCGCGTCTAAGTACGAATATCCCAGCACCACATCCATATTTTTCAGCAGCTTGCCCGATAATTCCAGTTCAATCCCTTCGCGTTTCAGGTTTCCGGCCTTTACGTAATAACCGGTGTTGTTTCCGGCTTCGTCCAACGTGGCATACGTGAGGTTGTTGTTTTTTATGTGGAAGTACGTGGCGCTAAACCGCAGGCGATTATCGAACCACTCGCTCTTGAGCCCGGTTTCGAATTGCTTTTCGCGGGTGGGGCCAACGGGAGTTATCCGGTCTTCGAGCAGGTTGCCCGCTCCCCGAAGCGATGTGGTGGTGGTGTACGATGCAAAAACGTTGAAATCGTTGAAAGGCGTAACAATAATTCCGAACAACGGATCCCAAACATCGCCGCCGGTGTTTGAAACCGTGTTGTTGCTCAATCCGCTTACCTGGCTGTACCGCAATCCAAGCGATACTTTCAGGTATTTGTTAAAGGTCATTACCTCTTGGAGCAGCAACCCGTAAGCGTATTCCTGCGATGTTACGGGTGTAGCGTAAACTAGGTTGGCCTGCGGAGCCACATTGGGAATCGGTTTCAGCACATCTACGGTATCTACCGCAACGGCGTTGGTGCTAACGGTGGAAACGTCTGACCAACGATAATCAAACCCCACGTTGAACGTGTGTTTTATTGGCCCCGTAAAAATATCTTTCCCCATCAAATCCAATTGAAACACGCCGTTGGTGTCGTCTCTGCCGCTCGCGCTGTATCTTCGCGAACGCAGGTTGTATTCGCCCGTTCGGGATGCGCTTTTCAAGGACGATGCGTGCGCCCTCACGTCTTTCGACTTAAAAGCGGAGCCGGCGTATGCCACCCGCACGCTGAACCCGTTGCCGAGTTCCCTGTTCAGGTGTGCCATGTAGGTGAATGTGTTGTTTATTTGCCTGTCGGTGGAAAAGCCCAAGAAATTATCGAAAGGCATGGCATAGATATTGTTCACGCTGTCGGCGCTTAGGTTTACCGTTCCCTGGTCGGGTGTGCGCGAATCGTGCATGTAATCCATTTCCAGTACCAGTTTGGTCTTGTGGTCGGGATGCCACGCGAAAGAAGGATTCACGTAGAACCGGTCTTTCGACACGTGCACGCGGTAATTATCGGCCCGTTCGTAAGCTCCGTTGATGCGAAACGCCGATTTTCCCTGCGCATCCAGCACGCGCTGAATGTCGAAAGTGGGACGGAATTGTCCCCAGCTGCCGGCACGCAAGCCAATGTTTCCGGCGTTGATGAAACGGGGCGTTTTCGTGGCAATGTTCACCACGCCGCCCCCCGAGCCTATATCGTTGCCCATTCCCTGCGCGATGGAAGCAGAGCCGCGCAGCACCTGAATGGTTTCCACGCCCTGCATATCGGACAGGAAACCCCGCCCGCGAAAGTCGGAATGGACGCGCACCCCGTTTTTTACCACCGGAATACCGCGATAGCCGCGCGACGTGATACTTTCGGATGTGTTTCCGTAAGTGGCAAAAGTTCCCAATCCGGGCGCGTTTCGTACAGCGTCGTTGAGCGTCAGGGCGCCTTGCTCGGTAATCATTTTTTGGGAAACAACCGATACGCTTTGTACCTGCTCATCCAGCCGAAGCGGAATGCGGGTGAGCGCCTCCATTTTTTCAGGCCGCTCCCGGCGAACGCCGAACACCTCCACTTCGAGCAGCATCCGGCCATCTTCCTGCAGGCAAAAATCTTCTTTCTCGGTATTTCCTTTCCGGAAATCAATTTCTTTTGAAGCAGTTTGATAACCTACGTAGCTTACAACTACCGTGTGTCGCCCATCGGGAATGTCGCTGACGAGGAAATTTCCAAAAACATCCGTATCGCTTCCGATGCCCAATTCTTCAAAATAAATGGTTGCGCCGATGAGTTTTTCGTCATTTTCGTCGGTAACGGTTCCGCTAAATATGTTGTTTTGTTGTGAGAAAGCGATAAAAAAGCCTGCGAACAGGTATATGGAGGTGAGTAATAATTTTTTGGTCATTTTATGTATGGTTTAATTTCACTGCAAAGTAACCTCAAACCCCGTTGCGGTACAATCCCATAAAATAATGATTTTTCAAGGGTTGAAATACCCTTTTTTGGGTATTCCGAAACAATACTGGCCGGCGTATGGCTGAATCCACCTGGTTGCGGGTTGTTCCCTTCTTTCCGCGCGTTGCATACGGGGTTATTCTTGTTTAGCCACTACCTGGCACACTGTTCCCTACGCATCAGGCGGGTAATCCGTCAGATGCTGCGGCAGGGGTTCAATTCAACCATAAAAAAAGCACCCCGATTGCCCGGAATGCCTTTTCAACCAAAATAATAAATTGAGTA
>JAUNRY010000173.1:0-2889 GCA_030539475.1 Bacteroidia bacterium
TAGGACTCAGCCGCCGACTTCTTTGGCCTTTATATTTTTCTATGAACTGTCATTTATACCGTAAGGGATTAATAGATATATTGTCCACAACTTTTCGGGTTGAGCCAACAAACGTCCCACCGGTCAAGTTGAAAGTAAACAAAAAAAAAGACTGCGCTTTGATGCGCAGTCTTTTATAATTCGATCTATTGAGTAATATCAATATCTTCTTTCACGATTTCCGTAACCGCCTCTGTTGCCGCCACCACGTGGACGATCGCCTTCGGCGCGAGGACGAGCTTCTGATACAGACAGTGTGCGACCGTCGTATTCAGCTCCGTTTAATTCTTCAATAGCACGTTGGCCGTCTTCGTCAGCCATTTCAACAAAACCGTAACCTTTCGATCTGCGCGTTTCTCTGTCAGTAATAATTTTTGCTGAGGTAATCTCTCCGTATTCCTCAAACAGTTCTTTTAAATCGGCATCGTTAATTTGATAACTTAAGCCTGCAACAAAAATGTTCATGTAAAAAATAAAAATAAAATAAATAAAAAATTTGATTTGTGCAGAAGATAATGTATAATAGATAAGGTTAATAATTGGTTTGCCCCTGTGAAAGAAGAAAAATAACTAACTAACAATTTCCGCTATAAAAACTTTTGCTGCGACAAAGGTATGAATAAATTTGTTGTAACAAAACAAATTACAAAAAAAATCGATAAAAAAAATAACCTTCGGCGAAAGAATTATCACCGAAGGCATTTTTTCTACTACTTTACCCCGTTCCTTTCCAACAACGCGTCAATTGTGGGTTCGTGTCCGCGGAAGCGTTTGTAGAGTGTCATCGGGTCTTCTGTATTTCCGCGTTCCAGAATGTTTACGCGGAAAGAGCGAGCCGTGTTTTTATCGAAAATGCCGTTTTCTTTGAAGGCGGAAAAAGCATCGGCGTCAAGCACTTCGGCCCATTTGTAGCTGTAATATCCGGCGGCGTATCCACCCGAAAAGATGTGCCCGAAAGCTGTCGACATGCTTGTTTCGGGAGCAACGGGAAGCAGTTTCACCGGAAGCATGGCTTTCTGCTCAAACTCGCGCACATCGCCGCTATATGGCTGTGTAAGTGTGTGCCACGCCATATCCAGGTATCCGAACGAAAGCTGGCGAAGCGACAGGTAGCCCGTGTTGTAATTGGCCGCATCGATAATTTTCTGCACCAATTCGGCGGGCATTCTTTCGCCGGTTTGGTAGTGGAAAGCGAATTTATCGAGGTAATCTTTTTCAACCAGCCAATTTTCCATAATTTGCGACGGAAGTTCCACGAAATCGCGATAAACACTTGTCCCCGATAACGATTGGTAAGTGGAGCGCGCCAACATTCCGTGCAACGCGTGCCCGAACTCATGCAGAAAGGTTTTCACCTCATCGTAAGTGAGCAGCGCCGGGCGGGTTTCGGTGGGGCGGGTAAAGTTCATCACGATAGTTACGTGCGGACGGCTGTCTATCCCGTTTTTCACGAATTGCGACTTGAAAGACGACATCCACGCACCGGAACGCTTGCCTTCACGGGGATGAAAATCGGTAAACAACACGGCCAGAAAATCGCCGTTGGCATCGAGCACGTCAAAAGCTTCCACTTCGGAGTGATACACCGGAGTGTTTGGATTTTTCGCGAAAGTAAGCCCGAATAAATCGGTTGCCAAGCCGAAAACGCCTTTTTTTACGTTTTCCAGTTCGAAATAGGGGCGTGTCATTTCGTCGTTCAGGTTAAAACGCTCGTCTTTCAGTTTATCGGAATAGAAGCTCCAGTCCCAAGGCTGAATTTCCATTGGCTTGCCTTCCATTTTTGAGGCGTATTCTGCCACGTCCTGCACTTCCGCGCGGGCTGTTTCGCCGTAGGCTTGGGCAAGCTGGTTGAGCAGGTTGTAAACTCCTTCTTCGTTTTTGGCCATCCTGTTTTTCAACGCATATTCCGCATAATTTTTATAGCCCAGCAAATTGGCTATTTGCAACCGCAGGTTTACAATTTTTTCGATGTTCTCTTTGTTGTCAAACTGGCCGCCCATAACGCTTTTGGTGTTGTATGCCATGTAAAGTTTTTCGCGTAAGTCGCGACGGGTGGAATATTTCATGAAACCGATGTAGCTGGGAGCCGACAAATCGAACATCCATCCTTCTTTTCCTTTCGATTTTGCTTTGGCCGCCGCTGCATCCAGCACGCTTTCGGGCAATCCGGCCAAATCGGATTTATCGGTAAGCATCATTTCGAACAGGTTGGTTTCCCGCAAGTTGTTCTGTCCGAACTCAAGCGTTACTTTACTCAATTCCATCGATAATTGGCGGTACTTTTCCTTGTCTTGGGCGGAAAGCGTGGCTCCGCTTCGCTCGAAATTGTCGTAATATTGTTCCACCAACCGGATTTGTTCGGGCAGTAAATCCGAAGTAAAGCGATTATCGTAAACCGCTTTCACGCGGGCAAACAGTTTTTCGTTCAGGTTGATGTTGTTGGAGTGTTCCGACAGTTTGGGGCTCAATCGCTGTGAAATCTGCATCATTTCATCGTTGCTCTCGGCGCTCAGCAGGTTGAAGAATGTGCCGCTCACGCGGTTGAGCATTTCGCCGGCATATTCTATGGCCGCGATGGTGTTGGCAAAAGTGGGCGCAAACGGACTCGCTGCAATGGTTTCAATTTCAACTTTGTGTTGCCGTATGGCTTCGTCAAAAGCCGGTTCGTAATGTTCAATCTTAATTTTATCGAACGCGGGCGTGCCGTGTTGCGTTTCGTACGGCTTAAAAAAGGGATTTTCGTCTGCCACCATGGCAGTGGTTATTGTCGTCATAAGTAAAAAAGCTGATAATAATCGTTTCATAACAGTCTGATTATCTATTTTAAAAAATTAATGTGTGAGAAATATT
>JAUNRY010000173.1:2989-5206 GCA_030539475.1 Bacteroidia bacterium
TCGTTTCATAACAGTCTGATTATCTATTTTAAAAAATTAATGTGTGAGAAATATTGTCCGTTAAACGGTTCTTTACTATTATAAATAGTGATTTGGTTTACAGTTGTCTTATAATTCTGCATGGATTGCCGAAAGCAAGCACATTGTCCGGAATGTCTTTAGTTACTACCGAGCCCGCTCCCACGGTAACATTGTTTCCTATGGTTACTCCGGGAAGAATAATGCTTGCGCCTCCAATCCAAGCGTTGTCGCCGATTGTTACGGGCGCCGATTGCGTTTTGCAAAATGGAAATTCTGCTGCGCCGTTACCGGGTTCGGAAAGCCTATCTTTTGCCTTTATGGGATGAAATGCGGTATATATCTGCACCGCAGGCGCAATAAGCACATTTTTTCCGACAGTGATGTAATTGCAATCCAGGAATACGCAGTTATGATTGATTTCAGTGTTGTCGCCAATGAAAATATTTTCTCCGTAATCGCAAAAAAATGGCGCGGTTATCCATAGGTTTTCACCTTTTCGGCCCAAGAGTTGCTCCAGAATCCGATTCAATTGTTGACGGTTTGTAGTATCCGCGTTGTTGTATTCTTTGAGCAAAGCCTTTGCCTTGTGCCATATAGCTATTAATTCCGGATTGCCTGCATCGTAAATATCGCCGGATAACATTTTTTCTTTTTCAGTCATGGAGTAGAAAAATAGCTGTGTGTTACCGATTTTCTTCTTTCGCTTTGTACGCCATGGCGTAAAACCGTATTTGCTTGATAACGGAAAGCAATCCGTTGGATCGTGTGGGCGAAAGATGCTCGGTAAGACCAATTTCTTTCATAAAGCGCAGGTCGGCTTCGATAATTTCATCCGGTGTGCGGTTGTTGAACACCCGCAACACCAGCGCGAGCAGCCCTTTTACGATTACGGCATCGCTTTCTGCCTGAAAATGCAATTTGCCGTCCACATAATCGGTTTGCAGCCAAACCCGGCTTTGGCAGCCTTGAATGATGTTTTCGGGGGTTTTGTATTTATCATCGAGCGGTTCAAGCTGATTTCCCTGCTCAATAATGTATGCGTATTTATCCATCCAGTCATCGTAGAGGCTGAATTCGTCTATTATTTCTTGTTGTATTTGGTTTATTGTCATCATAAAGTTGGGTGTCGGAAGACCGGTGTCGGGTGAAAATAGACACAGAATCTTTAATTTATAATTAGTAATTAGTAATTGGCAATTTTTCACTATATATCACCTCCATCACCGTTTGTCCGGCGGCATGGAGTGTTTCTTTGCTTATGTTTCGCATATCGTCGTTGTGGGTGTGCCAATGCGAGGCAAACCCGTGGTTGGAATCTTTTAAATTGATGATATTCACACACGGAATCCGCATGTTTTCGATAATGGGAACGTGGTCGTCAGTGATGTAACTGCCGTTGCGCTGAATGAAAAACTTGCCGTATCCCATCTCCGATGCCATGCTCCAGATTTTGGAAACTACGTTTGAGGCGTGTTGCAACGAATATCCTTCGCGCAAGAATGTGGCGTTGGCCGCGCCCACCATGTCCAACAAGATTCCGAAAGTTGCTTTGTAGCCGTGAACATGCGGGTTTTCCGACCAATATCTTGATCCCACGCACCACCAATTGCCCGGAACAACGTTTTTATCGAAATGGGGCTGTCCCCAATCTTCCAGGTCGAAGAAGATGATGTCTATCCCTACCTCCGTAGCGCGTTGTTGCAGCTGCCGGCCAATTTCCAGCAACACGCCCACGCCGCTGGCTCCGTCGTCGGCGCCGGCTATGGGGCTGTTCTGCCTTTCGGCATCGGGTTCTTCATCGGCAAACGGGCGGCTGTCCCAGTGTGCAAACAACAAAACCCGCTTTTCCTTTTCGGGTTGATAACTCCCGATAATGTTGCGGATTTCCATGTTTCGGCCGTTGTAATGCGTTACGTTGGCCTTTTGTTCGATAACTTCGGCGCCAAATTCTTTCAGTTTTGCCGAAAGATAATCGCCGCAGGCTTTGTGTGCCGCCGTGCCCGGAACGCGCGGGCCGAAACTCACCTGTTTTTCCGCAAAATTGTACGCGCTGTCGGCATTGAAATCGGGGGATACTTTCGCATAAGCGGGCAATACCGTTTCTTTGTTCGCATTTTTTTGAGACTGACAAGAACTGCACGACAGGCAAAAAAACGCGCCCACGACGCTAAATGTGAGAAAAAACAAGGCTACATT
>JAUNRY010000174.1 GCA_030539475.1 Bacteroidia bacterium
ATATGAATTACATCCTGATTACACGACACTCTTTACAGAAGCTGCCGAAAGCAGTTCCGAAATAATTTTTGGGGTTCGCTTTGAGGGTCCCGGATTACAAGAAGGGTCTTCATTTGGCGGGCATTGGGATACTCCGCTTGAAGCTATGAACGGCACTCTCGATTTAGCTAGAGAATTCTATTGTATTGATGGTCTACCCACAAACCTGTCGCCACTTTATGAAGAAAGCAGCGTAAATACAGTTGAATCACCCGATCCGTTGCGTTATCAAAATAGAGACCCTCGGTTAAAAGCAACATTGTTTACACCCGGTATGCAATGGGGTAATAATACTTCAAATTACGGTGGAGCAGCAGCATCACTATCCACTCTCTACGTAATGAAATACTTTAACCCGGCACTAAATTGGTCAACTTCTTGGGATGCAGGACAAGACTTTTACGTGATTCGCTATGCCGAAGTACTGCTTTCATTAGCTGAAGCTCTTGTAGAAAAAGGGGGATACAATTACTCCGAGGTAGCGTCACTTGTTAACGCAGTCAGAGAGCGCGCAAAAATGCCAACCGTTGAAGCAGTTGAAGGTAACGGATTGAATCAGGAACAATTACGCAACCTTATTCGTCGTGAACGTCGAGTAGAAACAGCTTTTGAAGGATTAAGACTTTTCGATTTATATCGTTGGGAAGAATTGGAAAGTGCTGCGGAACGGATTAACCAAGAAGCTGCCGACAATAATTTCTCATACGAGTATCGCAATTTCCGTGGCCAAATGGAATACGTGTGGCCAATACCGCTCGCTGAGGTGAACGCTAACAAACAATTGGAACAACACGAACTTTGGAAATAAATATCAAAACCATTTACAAACAATAATAGCTGATTGCCGATGGGATTAATTAAAGTAAATCCACCATTATGCAGTCATTCATATGACTTTGTGGAATTACTTTATAGAATAGATTTGTCCATCGGCAACAGTTATTGCCAAAAAACAAAAAAATGAAACACCTATTATTAGTTTTTTCCATTATTTTCGCCATAGGCTGTGGTAGCCGAAATCAATCAGATGTGAAGGATTCCGAAACAACTCCAAAATCGGAAGCAACACACTATGACGGTTACAAACTTATCTGGGCAGATGAATTTGATGTGGATGGAAAACCGTCCGAAAATTGGAGCTACGAAAAAGGCTTTGCCCGCAATGAGGAGCTGCAATGGTATCAGGTCGACAACGCAACCGTAAAAAACGGACATTTGGTTATTGAAGGTAGAAAAGAGCAGGTAGAAAATCCAAATTACAACGCAGAAAGTCAAAGTTGGAGAGAAAATCGCAAAGTCGCAGAGTACACCTCAAGCTCTTTAACAACAAATGACAGTTTCACTTTTATGTACGGCAAAGTGGAAGTGCGGGCTAAAATTCCTGTTGCTCCCGGCTCTTGGCCTGCAATATGGCTTTTGGGCAATAAGTGGGAATGGCCTAATTGTGGCGAGATAGATATGATGGAATATTATATCAAAAACGGAGCGCCTTCCATCTTAGCCAATGCCTGCTGGGGGTCAAACGAAAAGTGGAAAGCTGTTTGGGATGATGCGATTATTCCTTTTACTCATTTTCTCGAAAAAGATTCAGAATGGGCCGATAAATTCCATACTTGGGTAATGGATTGGGATGAAGACTTTATCCGCTTATATTTAGACGACGAACTTTTAAACGAAATTGATTTAAGCAAAACTTTTAACCAAGGTTACGATGGCAATTTCGAGAATCCGTTCAGCAATAACATCGATGGGTTTGGACATTACATTCTTCTTAACCTTGCTATCGGCAGCGGAGGAGGAACACCTGACGACGCGCAATTCCCACTTGTTTATGAGATTGATTACGTAAGGGTATATCAAAAATTATAATTTTCATTCTCTCTCACCCCCACTCAGCCCACAAGCTGTTTGGGGGTTTCTTTTGGTTAATACATAAAAATATTATATGCCAAGAATATAACCCAAAACAAACTCGTTGGAACAAAAATTTTCGTAATTTTGAAGCAAAACGCAATTCAAAATTAATATCACTATGAATTATAGAATATTCGTGCTTTCAGCAATCTTTGTTCTTAGTATCGTATCGCTTAAAGCACAAAAAAGCGAAAGGGAAACAAACAAAATTGTTTTTGAATTAAATGAACATATTCATTTCCAAACCATCGATAATTTTAGTGCGGCAGATGCGTGGCGAATGGATTTCATCGGCAAAAACTGGCCGGAAAACAAAAAAAACAAAATTGCCGATTTACTTTTCTCCAATGCATTGGATGATGATGGCAACCCAAAGGGTATGGGGCTCACGTGCTGGCGCGTTAATATTGGTGCGGGTAGTTACGAGAACAGAGAAAACAATGAAGTAACAAGCAGTTGGAATCGTACGGAATGCTTTTTATCGCCACAAGGCACATACGATTTTAGTAAGCAAGCCGGACAACAATGGTTTATGGATGCTGCAAGAAAGCGGGATGCAAACAATTTTTTGTTTTTCACCAATTCGGCTCCTTATTTTATGACACGCAGCGGGTCAACCCTTGCTCCGGACGATAAGTCCATTAATTTACAACACGATAAATTCCGCGATTTTGCCGATTTTTTGGCAATCACCACAAACCATTTTATAAACAATGGATTCAATGTAAACTACATCAGTCCCCTTAACGAACCGCAAGTAGAATGGAGCACCAATAAATGGCAGGAAGGAAGTTTTGCCACCAATGCCGATGCTTACAAACTGTTAACGGAATTAAACAGTGCCATTGACAGGCATAAAGTGCCCTCGAAAATTGTTTTTGGGGAAGTGGCAGATATGAAATACCTTTTCCCACACGCTGCAAACGAAGCTGTTCCGGATAACATCATAGAGGAGTTCTTCACTCAAAAAGGGAAATATTCGCTGCTTCAATTTCCCAATGTATATAATTGCGTGTCAGCTCACGATTACTGGACGGCCTACCCCGTTGAAACATTGGTAAGCATAAGACAAAAAATTAAACAGGCATTAAAAACGGCAGGCAATGACACTAAGTTTTGGGCATCGGAATACTGCATCTTGGAGAAAAACGAAATAACTTCAGCCGAGCCATCACCGGAGAAAAGCATCAATTTGGGACTGTACGTTGCACGCATCATTCATCACGATCTGGCAATAGCCAACGCATCGGCTTGGCAATGGTGGACAGCCGTGTCAATGGGCGAAGACTCCCCCATACAGTTAAAACCCAAACAGGGATGCACCAACGAGAGTTTAAAATATGACGGAGACATCCACCCTACAAAAATGTTTTGGGCAACAGCAAATTACAGTTTTTTTATTCGCCCCGGAATGAAACGCGTAGCCATTGAGCGTAAAAACCAAAACATATCCGATGAAGAAGCCGCCACCTCGCTTATGGCATCGGCTTATACCGACGGAGCATCAACAGTGGTAGTTTTAATCAATTACGAAAATTCTCCGGCAATGGTTTCCCTAAAGAACAACACGAAAAAGCAAGGCAAAAAATACATCACCTCCATTAATAAAAACGTACAATATACCGGTACGGAAGACTTGTCAAATTTAACAATTCCGGCAAAATCGATTGTCACCATTGTTATATAATCTCAACGCGTCTCCCACTTTGGGTGAAGCGGGCTCCTGACTCGCTTTATCCCCCCTGTGTGGAACAATCGCGTAGCGATGGCGGTTTGGCAGATGATGTGTGGATAATTTTTATGAAAGCCGCGTATCGGCTACAGAAAAGCGCCCTTCGATGTTCAAATTGAAAGTAATTTATACCATCTTGTCCGCCGGATGGCGGACTGAATATGAATAACCCCGCACGCAGTGCGGGGTAAAACAATCCAACAAAATCCGTCCCCGAAGGGTGCGAATTGTATCTTAACTTAGAACGCCTTTTTACTTTTGATACAGCCCGTTGTTCGCTAAAGCGTCTCACGGATTACCCGTCAGACGCGTTCCCCCAATCATCCCGCTGTGGGTCCAATATTTTTTGATTATAGGCGTCAGTTAAAAATCCCTAAAAACACCCTCACATAACAAACAATTCACACCTCATTCTCGTTATCCAATTATCAGATAATCTATAAACTAACATCAAAAATCAATCCTTATGTCAACACAACGTAATTACTCCGCGTCCGATGTGGGAATGCTCACCGCAATCCTCACCATCACAGAGTCGGCCATAGCCGCCGAAGAATTTTTATCCGCCAAACGCCCGGTATGGGAAGCCCCCTATTTTCAGGATTTGCGCACCCGCATCTTGAGTGCCTTTTCAACCATTTTGGGTATCAACAACGTAAGCGAACTTAGCCGCTACACCAAAACGGTTACCGGCCTACAGAAAGAACTCCTGTCTGATATTGCCGATTTTCGCGTACAGCTGAAAGCCGATTTTGCCGATAACCCCGCCCGCGCCGAAGAACTCCTCACCCTCTTGGGCTTCAAAAATGCCGGGGTTACGCTCAAAGAGTATAAAAACAACCAGGAATCGCTCGCGCAACTCTTGCAACGCATCAAAACAAACATCACGCCGGAGTTAAAAACAGAGCTTCAGGAAAAAGGGATGGCACCCCAAACCATCGACAATATTCTTGCCAATGCCGATACCTATATCGAGGCAAACATACAGCAGGAAAACTTCAAAAGCCACAAGAAAACCCTCACCGATGCCAACAAGCAAGAGTTAAACAACCTGTATGCCACCGTTATGGGAATCGGCAAAATAGCCCGCAGCTTCTACAAAGGCCAACCCACCGAACAGGCAAAATTCACTTTTAAAAACGTATTGCGCAACCAGGGATACCGCCCTCAAAAAACAGAACAAACAGACCCGACAGAAACTCCGTCAGAATAATTATTCCGGCAAAAATCGTTCATTCTCGCTCTGTTTCCCACGGATTATCACAACAATAAAATCCGTGTACGAAATCACTTTGTGATACAGCCGCTTTTTGGAGCATCCCGAAAACGTGTGGACTTGCGGAAATTCGCGCTGAAAGCGCATCAGCCAATAGCGTAGGGCAACGCCCTGCGTAACCTTTTTGATACAGCCGCTTTTTGGAGCATCCCGAAAACTTATGGACTCGCGGAAATTCGCGCTGAAAGCGCATCGGCCAATAGCGTAGGGCAACGCCCTGCGT